>NZ_JBFRJF010000025.1:79410-179994 GCF_041468745.1 Vibrio sp. 10N.286.52.F8 | reverse complement strand
ATTAGGAAACAAAGCCGTTCAATGGGACAATAAAAAGTAATGTTCCAATGGCCTTGGTTAGGATTCATAGTGATCCGTGCCAGAAGTTTTGGACACTGAGTTAAGTTCCAGTACTCTGATACAGCGATTGAAACTGCCCTGATGATTAAGGGGATATTCTCTCTGCCATTACGTGCTCTTCAAGGTTTTATCAACTCTATCTTTGAGCTAATGGATGTTCCGCTGACCTCTCCTGGCTACACATGTATTAGTAAACGCTCGAAGACGGTTCAGGTCAAATATCGCAATAGTTCTAGAGGGGCTATTCACCATATAGCCATTGATTCGACAGGCCTCAAAGTCTTTGGTGAAGGTGAGTGGAAAGTAAAAAAGCATGGTGCAGAAAAACGAAGAACATGGCGTAAGCTGCACTTAGCTGTAGATGTGGATACTCACGAAGCGATTAGTGCGGAAGTCAGCCTTGTAAATGTTGGCTATAGTGAAGTGCTACCAACATTACTCAACCCTTTACGCAGAAAGGTTCATACCGAATCTACCTATGGAGCATATGACACAAAAAGTTGTCATGAGACCCTGAAAAATAAAGGCTGTACTCCGTTGATACCACCTCGAAAGAATGCAGTACATTGGGAGGATGGTCATCCCAGAAACGAAGCAGTAACGGCTCTGAAAAATGGGACAATATCGGAGTGGAAAACAGAGTCTGGTTATCACTATCGCTCAATATCTGAGACCGCAATGTCTCGATACAAGGGATTAACAAGCGGTAAATTGAGTTTGAGAAATTACAACGCTCAAGTGGGCGAAGTCTGAAAGTAATAGACTCAGAAAGCGTATTAATAATAACCAACAAAAGTCTGGTGAGTGTGTTACCTTGGTTGTTATCCCTACCGCTTAGTAGGGACTTCTTTTCTTTTCCGAACTCGCAACTCGGCACTCCTTAGTCGCCCTCCTAAGCCATACTGCAGGCTTTAATTATGTCCATCTCAACCGAAAAGTTAAGAAATATATTCAGACTCTCTAGAATTGAAAATGTAGATACCAACAACGTCCCCCATATAGCTCCTTGGTTACCACTTGCTCAGAAAGTAAAACCAGTCATCCCTTCTGCGATTATATATTGCGAAGGTAATTTTGGTAAAATTGATGGTAAAACCGCTAATGGATTAGTGAGACATTCGTTAAGCTATCGTATTCTATCAGTTATTGATAGTGAGTCTGCTGGCTTAGATGCTGGTGAAGTTCTTGATAACAAAGCCAATGGAATACCTATCCTTGCTAATGCTGAAGAAGCTATCATTCACGCAGAAAGCATTCCTGATTACTTCATTTTTGGCATTGCGCCATCAAGTGGCTTTTTATCTGACTTAGATAAAAGCATCATTTTAAATGCCATGTCACTAGGAATGAACATCGTAAATGGCTTACATGAATTCCTAACCGATGATCCTCTATTTTTAGAAGCCAGCTTAAAGAATAACGTTCGAATATTCGATACTCGCAAACCCAAAAATAAAGGCGAACTGAAAACGTTTAGCGGGAAAATACACAACGTTAAATGCCCGAGAATTGCTGTAATGGGGACGGATTGCGCGCTAGGAAAACGAACAACAGCAACAATATTGGCGAATGAACTGACTAAAAAAGGCCTTAACGTCGTTCTGATTGCCACTGGTCAAACAGGCATTATGCAGGGCGCACAATACTGCGTTGCACTCGATGCTGTTCCTTCACAATTTTGTGCCGGTGAGTTGGAATCTGTCATTGTACAGGCCTATGAAAAAGAAAATCCGGATCTGATTATTATTGAAGGGCAAGGAGCCTTGAGTCACCCTGCGTTTTCAACCAGCGCTTTTATCTTACGTGGCAGCTGTCCAACGGGTGTGATACTGCAACATGCCCCTAAACGTTTATATCGTAGTGATTTTCCTGATTGCCCAATGCCTTCGATTGCCTCAGAAATCAATCTTATCGAAACGTTTTCTAATACCAATGTTATTGGACTAACACTGAATCATGAAGATATGTCGTTGGATGAAACACGCAGTGTGATAGACAGTTACACTACCGAATTTGGTCTACCTGTTACTGATGTCTTGTCACAACCTGTCGAACATCTGTTGCACATCGTAACGTCAGCTTTCCCTAAAATAGAAAGTAAACTGGCCGAAAAAGGGTGAACTACCCTAGGTTAGACATCGATTGTGGGAAAGTTCACCATAACGCTCAATTCCTGATTACTCAGCTCTCACTGAAAAATATATCCGTTACGCCTGTAACAAAAGCCTTCCTCGGTCACCCTATCATCGCACAAGTTCTTATTGATGCTGGCGCACCAATGTTAGCCGATTCAAGAATCGAAAATCTTCAAAAGATGACTGAATCTGGCATTTCTATCCCCAAAATGCTGATACGTACACCCATGCTCAGTCAAGTGGCGAGCATAATAAAATACAGTGATATGAGTTTAAACTCTGAAGTTGAAGTGATTCAGAGGCTTTCACATGCAGCGGAACAACAAAATTGTCGTCACGATATTATTATTATGGTTGAGCTTGGCGATCTCAGAGAAGGTGTGATGCCTAATCGCGTTATTGATTTTATCCGTGAGATTATTTCTTTACCAAACATCACGATAAAAGGAATTGGTACGAATTTAGCTTGTCGGTATGGTGTCGCTCCAGATGATAAAAATATGAATATTCTTTCTGATCTTGCCGATGGAATTGAAGCTACATTTGGGATCAATCTAGAAATTATTTCAGGGGGTAATTCTGCTTCAGTTAACTGGGCTCTTCAGAGAACAGGCTTAACTCGAGTCAATCACCTTCGTATAGGAGAAGCAATTTTTTTAGGCTGTGAGCCTTTAGAGCACGAAAATATCAAAGGCTTACATACGGATGCGGTTTCTTTGACCGCTGAAGTGATTGAATCCAAGACTAAACCGACTTTGCCTTGGGGGAGTCGGGGGTTAAATGCTTTTGGTGAAAAAGAAAACCTTCAAGATAGAGGGGAGGTCTCACAAGCTATTCTAGCATTAGGCCGCCAAGATGTTTGTGTCAGCGGGCTTAAGGCTCCGAATGGGATTAAGATCATGTCTTCAACCAGTGATCACCTTGTCCTTGAATCCTCACAGAAACCACTATTTGTAGGGGAAAAAGTTACATTCAGTTTAGATTACAGTGCGCTCTTATCTTCTATGTCTTCACGTTATATCCATAAATATTTTAAGGCACCTAAAGGGAGAAAAAAGGAAGAAGGAGCGCATAATGCTATGAACAACAGTAATTTTCTTCGTCAGTGTCATGCTTAACGGTTGTCAGATAAGCCCAATAAAATCTAATGGGCTTGCCGATTATAGAGCGACGGTTATCTCAAGCCAACTGCCACAAGAGTTAGGCTCAATCACACTCGTAAATGCTCAGTCAGAGGGCAATAGTGTCACTCTTGTTTTCGTAAAAAAGAAAACTTTGAATATGGACAGCTTAGTAAAAAAAGTCGCCGTTAGTTTTTGTGACAACATCGAAATAAGACCACTATTAGAGAGTGGGATCTCTTATCGAATCATTACCTTAGGAAAAAATGAGAAAGTAGAAAGCCTTAACGTCATTTCTCTAGCTAAGTGCTCTAATTGAATGCTTAGCAGTCGAATGGATAAAAGCCAATACGAGTTGTTCAATGTACTCAATGACACTATTTTATTGAGGTTTGACCGCCTTACGCCTTGGGAAAAAAACTTTATCACAGAGTTACACCATAAGGTCGTAACTAGACAACTCATTTCAATTAAACAAAAACAGCTTGCTTTAAAAATTTCAATGAAAGCCTATAAATCAAAGAAGAAAAACGCGCGTTCCAACGTTTAATTTAAGCTTGTGTATACCTAATCTGTTCAAGGTCCTCTAAACCTTGGACAGATTAGTAGTATTTGCACTTAACGTATTGAAAATAATCAAGTGTAGCGGTGAATGGGTAACAACTTTCAGCGTAATGGCAATTGAAATAGTCTTTCGAGCAGTACTGACTACCTCGATCGCTATGAGTTATAACCTGCTCAGGGAATCCTCGACGGAATAAAGCCATCGATAAGGCATCACAGACCAGTGAGGCCGTCATTCTCGTATCCATAGACCAACCAATTACTTGCCTTGAATATAGGTCAATAATGACAGCTAAATACAGCCAGCCTTCGCTTGTGGCAACATAAGTAATGTCTCCTGCCCATTTTTGATTCGGAGCCGTTGCGTTAAAATCTTGAGCGAGCAAGTTCGGAGCAACGGGCATTTTATGCTTACTGTCCGTTGTACACTTAAACTTGCGTGCTGCTTTCGCTACTAAATCCTGACGTTTCATACTGGCGGCAATGGTCTTAACATTATGGTTATCACCGCTCTCTGCCAGTTCTTTCTGAATACGTCTGAGCCATCTCATTCTTTGCTAACGTCAAAGGCTTCTTTTACCTTGGTATCAAGCTTTTGGCGCTCTGTCTCACGTTGAATCGCCTTGTGGCGGTTCTCAACCCAATAATAAAACTCACTTCAAGAAACTCTGAACACCTTAGCCATACGGGAAATACTGAAACTCAGCAGGTGTTCGAGCATAAATTCATAGCAATTTACTTTAGATTTTTCGCGAAGTAGGTGGCGGCCTTTTTTACGATGTCTAGCTCTTCTGCTTGCTCTGCCAACTGCCTTTTTAGCTTAGCGACTTCAACGGCCAATTCTTGTTCTCGTTGGCTAATATTAGAATTCTTCTTTGTGGCTTTTCGCCAACCATAGATCTGAGATTCATGTAACGAGAGCTGTCTTGCAGCTGTAGCGACTCCCACTTTCTCTGCCAACTTCAGGGTTTCGGCTTTAAATTCAGGAGAATGGATAATACGTTTCTTCTTGCTTGTTATGGTTCACCTCATTAGTGATTGTACTCACTTAACTCAGTGTCCAAAACTACTGGTGCGGATCAGCAAGCTCGGGATCTGATAGCCAAAACAATTGAAGGATTAGGTAACCCGATTGCCTACCACCTTAAAGAACGAGACTACTTGGACTATCGTGCAACACGAATACCTTACCGTGGCAAAAATAAATCTGTTGAGATTTCACCAACAACACATAACATGGAATTGATTTATCTAAAGGGAATGTTCAAGAAACTAATCAAGTACAATCAATGGAAATACCCCAACCCGATTGAAGCTATCGATACAATCAAAACTAGCGAGAAGAACCTGGCATATCTAACCAAGCCACAAATTGAAGAGTTCCTATTTAACCTGAAGAATTTCAACCGCGTAATTACAGTCTCGATTCCACAGCTCATTGTAATCTCTAAGATTTGCTTAGCCACCGGTGCTCGTATAAGTGAAGCTCTCACTCTTACCCGTTCACAAGTAGCTGAATTCAAGCTAACTTACACCGAGACAAAAGGTAAGAGAAATCGAAGTGTGCCCATCTCACCTGCTTTGTATCATGAGATCTTAGATATCGCAGTGAACGACCATAAGATTTTTGACACTACTTATAAGGATGCCTGGCGCTACATTAAAAGGGCTTTACCTAATCATGCTCCAAGTGGGCAAGCAACGCATGTTCTACGGCATACATTTGCTTCGCACTTTATGATGAATAAAGGGGATATTTTGGTGTTACAGCGGATTCTAGGTCACACAAAAATTGAGCAGACAATGGCGTATTCTCACTTTGCTCCCGAGCATTTGATGCAGGCAGTTCACCTCAATCCTTTAGAAAATTAATGGCGACAAAATGGCGACAGCCACTGTAATCGAGCGTTATTTAGCGGTTTTAGACGTAAAAAAGGCGACAATTTAACCTGTCGCCTTTTGCTAATGAGAGCCTAATTTAGACTATTCCCAATCAAGGATAACCTTTCCTGAAAGCCCGCTACGCATAGCGTCGAAGCCTTTTTGGAAGTCGTCCACTTTGTAGTGGTGAGTAATGATTGGTGTTAGATCTAGGCCTGATTGGATTAGTGAAGCCATCTTGTACCAAGTTTCGAACATCTCACGACCGTAGATACCTTTGATAACCAAGCCTTTAAAGATGACTTGGTTCCAGTCTACTGCCATGTCTGATGGTGGAATACCTAGTAGAGAGATCTTACCGCCGTGGTTCATGTTAGTCAGCATGCTGTTGAACGCAGATGGGTTACCAGACATTTCTAGGCCTACATCGAAGCCTTCAGTCATGCCAAGATCAGACATTACGTCTTCAAGCTTCTCTTCCATCACGTTTACTGCGCGAGTCACACCCATTTTCTTAGCAAGATCTAGGCGGTACTCGTTTACATCAGTGATTACAACGTGACGAGCACCAACGTGCTTAGCAACAGCTGCAGCCATGATACCGATTGGGCCAGCACCAGTAATTAGCACGTCTTCGCCAACTAGGTCGAAAGAAAGTGCTGTGTGTACTGCGTTACCAAACGGGTCAAAGATTGAAGCTAGATCGTCAGAGATTTCTGCAGGGATCTTAAATGCGTTGAACGCAGGAATCACAAGGAACTCAGAGAACGCACCAGTGCGGTTAACACCAACACCTGTTGTGTTACGACAAAGGTGAGTACGGCCGCCACGACAGTTACGACAGTGACCACATGTGATGTGACCTTCGCCAGATACACGGTCGCCGATTTCAAAACCACGAACTTCTTGGCCAATGCCAACAACTTCACCCACGTATTCGTGACCTACTACCATAGGTACTGGGATTGTGTTTTGTGACCACTCATCCCAGTTGTAGATATGTACGTCAGTACCACAAATTGCGGTTTTCTTAATACGAATAAGAAGATCATTATGACCCATTTCAGGTTTTTCAACCTCGGTCATCCAAATGCCTTCTTCAGGCTTTAGCTTAGAAAGTGCTTTAATTTTCATAATGTTACCTAGTTCATCTCGCCTAACTGTAAGGCGAGAATCAAAAATCTATATGTTCTACTGGGTGTTGTTCTATCTAATTAAAGGATGCTCGTGGCACCCCTTTAAAATTAGATGATACCCATGTCTTTACCAACTTGGATGAACGCATCGATTGCGCGATCTAGTTGCTCACGAGAGTGTGCTGCAGACATTTGCGTACGGATACGAGCTTGACCTTTTGGTACTACAGGGAATGAGAAACCTACAACGTAGATGCCTTTCTCTAGAGCGCGCTCTGCGAATTCAGCCGCTACTTTTGCATCACCAAGCATGATTGGGATGATAGCGTGGTCAGCACCACCCATAGTGAAACCAGCGTCTTCCATGCGAGTACGGAAGTGAGCAGAGTTTTCCCATAGTTGAGTACGTAGGTCGCCAGATTCCGCAAGAAGATCTAGAACGCGGATAGACGCAGATACGATTGCAGGAGCAACAGAGTTAGAGAATAGGTATGGACGAGAACGCTGACGTAGCCAGTCGATCACTTCTTTCTTACCAGAAGTGTAACCGCCTGAAGCGCCACCCATTGCTTTACCAAGAGTACCAGTGATGATATCGATACGGTCTACAACGTTGTGGAACTCGTGAGTACCCGCTCCGTTTTCGCCCATGAAGCCCACTGCGTGAGAGTCATCAACCATTACTAGTGCATCGTACTTGTCTGCAAGGTCACAGATAGCAGGAAGGTTAGCCACTACGCCGTCCATTGAGAACACACCGTCAGTTACGATTAGTGTGTGACGAGCGCCAGCTTCTTTAGCAGCGATAAGTTGCTGCTCTAGCTCTTCCATGTTGTTGTTCGAGTAACGGAAACGCATTGCTTTACACAGACGAACGCCATCGATGATAGATGCGTGGTTTAGTGCGTCAGAGATGATTGCGTCTTCTTTACCTAGAATTGTTTCGAACAAACCAGCGTTTGCATCAAAACAAGATGTGTAAAGGATAGTGTCTTCTTTACCTAGGAACGTAGAAAGCTTTTGCTCTAGTTCTTTGTGAGAATCTTGAGTACCACAGATGAAACGTACTGAAGCCATACCAAAACCGTGCTGATCCATACCATCTTTAGCTGCTTCGATAAGAGCTGGGTGGTTAGCAAGACCTAAGTAGTTGTTTGCACAGAAGTTTAGTACTTCTTCACCAGTCGAGATAGAAACCGCTGCTTTTTGTGCAGAAGTAATAATGCGCTCAGACTTGTAAAGACCTTCTTCTTTAACTTCTTCGATTTGAGTTTGAATCTGTTGGTAAAATGCAGAAGACATTGTCTCATTCCTTCCTAGTTATAATTTAGCAGCATCGCGCGCCGCTTTATGTAGGGATGTAAACGATCTCAACACGATCATTTACACTGTAAAACTTATGCCTATATTCTAGTTGAACATCCCCGTTCCGATTATCCCTTTAGTTGGAAAAACATTAATGAATCACAGGCACTAATAATAGTTCATCCCAGTGACATAGGGCACATTAACGCCCTTCACCTGCTTTTTTAAACGCCAAATTAGCTATAATTTCCGTCTAATTTCGCTTTCATATCAAATCTCAATTTTTCATCTCAGAATGCGCAGCAGCAACGCCGCTATACAGATGAGCTTCAAACACAACAACCTATCAGAGCAATCACGTCAATCAATTAATGAAATTGATTCACAAATCAAAGTAAATCGCTCACAATTACCATTAAGTTCATCGTTGAAACTAGCCTATTGGATACTTATGATTAACCCAAAACTCATCGCCCTGCTTCCGGACCTCGCCTCGTTCATTTTGGTGGTTAACGAAGGTAGTTTTACGGCTGCAGCAAAACAGTTAGGCGTGACACCGTCAGCCTTGAGTAAGCTCATCACCCGCTTGGAAAAAGCGCTATCGGTGAAACTGTTTGAGCGTACCACTCGTACCCTTATCATTACGCAAGCGGGTCAATTGGTTTATGATCAGAGTGTGGTGATGATCAACGCAGCGCAACAAGCCGTTGAACTGTCTACCTCCGACCATACCGAACCTGCAGGCTCGATAACGGTAGCGGCGCCTGAAGCCTTCTTGAATTCGGTATTGCAGCCTTTCGTTGTTCCATTCTTAAATCAGTATCCAGAAATCCAACTTAAATTGAGAGCGGCTGACGGCGACATCGATATTTTACGTCAAGGCATCGACATTGCTTTCCGCCTGACTGATAAGCCCGACGAAAGCTTAGTATTGAAAGAGTTAGGAAAAACAAACCTCGTGTTGTGTGCAAGCCCTGACTATTTAGATGCCAAGGGGATTCCTCACCACCCTACCGAGCTGTCTGAACACGACTGTTTGTATCTTGCAGAGACAGACAAAGATCACATTTGGGATTTTCTTAAAGATGATGAATTTCACACGGTACCCGTCAGTGGGCGTTACGCAGTTAACCATTCGCAAATGCGACTAAAAGGTGTGAAAGAAGGTCTAGGTGTAGGTATTTTCCATGACTTCGTGATTCAAGATGCGTTGGCTGAAGGCTCCGTGGTACAAGTGTTGGAAGATTGGACCATCAAGAGTAACTACCATGGTGCTATCGCGATGCAATTTGCTCAAACCAAGTATATGCCCGCACGACTGCGTGTATTCATTGATTACGCCATGAAGCACTTAGGTGACAAGTTGGCAGGAGAAATAAACTGATGCTGAAAGGAATACACCACGCGGCCATAATCTGTTCAAACTACGACGCGTCGAAACACTTTTACACTGAGATTTTGAAACTTGAGATAATTGCCGAAAACTATCGTGAGGCTCGCCAGTCGTACAAACTTGATTTAGCGCTACCTAATGGTGCTCAAATAGAACTATTCAGCTTCCCTAACGCGCCAGAAAGGCCTAGCTTTCCTGAAGCTCAAGGGCTAAGACACTTAGCTTTTTGTGTTGATGACGTTCAACAAATCAAAAGCTATTTGGAAGAACAAAGAATCGAAGTCGAACAGATCCGAATTGATGAATTTACAGGTAAAGCATTTACTTTTTTTGCCGATCCTGACGGGCTTCCGTTAGAGCTTTATGAAATCTAGAGCTTTATCAAATATAGAGCTGTACAAGTCTAACGTCTTCTTAATAAACAGAGCATGTAATCTGAATAATGAAACTGACCTCCTCAAAAAGGAGGTCAGTTTGTATATCAATTAACTCAATGCCGTCTTGAATTTCTCAACGCGTGAAAATAGTAACCAATCCAGCAGCATTGCTGTCACGATCGTCGCTCCCGCCAGTGGAAACAGTACTGAAATAACTATCACGATCACTAAACCTGTCTTCCAAAGCCCTGCATCGCCAAACTTCGGTGGCGTGCCAAGCTTTCTTTGACCTGAAGGTCTACGTATCCACCACATCACACCGCCAGTCACGGACACAACAATGAACGCCAAACAAAACAAAGCATTTAGAAGCTTGTTAATGATGCTGATGTCACCTTGATGCAATGAAATACCTACCGCTAACGTTTTGGCAATGAAGTTATAATCTTGCCATGTCACCTCACCCAGAATACGACCTGAGTATTGGTCGAGGTGCGTAGTACGATCCTGCGTTGGATCGATGATGTCACCGCCCATAGTGTTGGCTGTGACCGTGTAAACACCTGTTTCTGAACGCGGGAAATTCACCTTGTATTGAGTGAAACCAAGTGAGTGCGCTTTTTGGATAACATCATCAATCCCGAAACTGCTTGCTGACATCACATGTTGAGAGTGGTCTTCGCCCATCTTAGAGTGATCATGAGGTTCAGATGCCTCTTCCACGTGATGTACATGTTCTGCAGGCTTATCTTGAGACAACGGCAGCGGTGTTTGTTCTAGATTCCATGGAAGTTCTTCCTCTGAGCCATGGTTAAGCGATGTGTGCATCTTATCAGACAGCGGAATATCGTCCCACATTTGAGCAGGGAAAGTGCTCCATGCTTGAACAAGCTTACCGCCCCAAAAACCTGTCCATGCCAATCCAGACAGAATAAACAACAACAGAACGAGCGATAACACACCTCCAATGTTCGCATGCAGATCACGCATTAAAATACGCGTTCCTGAACCAAATCGAAGCTTAAGAAAACCAGCGCGGCTCGCGTTATCTCTAGGTAACCATAAGTAAATACCACTGATGAGCAACAGAATAGACAAGCTTATTGCGACTTCAATTAGATAATCACCCCAATCACCAATCAACAAAGTGCCGTGAATGTCATTCGCGAGTTGGTACAGGCTGTCGCTACGCGGAATCTCTCCGACCACTTCGCCCGTATATTGATTTACCGTGGCGAAGACCGATGTGCCGTCTACAAGTGCTACCGAAAAGCGGTTAGCCAGATCAGGAGCTTTGCTCGGAACAAACTGGGTAACCGAACCTTGTGGGTATTGAAGTTGTACTGCAGCTAACTGTTGTGACACTTTAATCGGCTCGCCCGATGCAACAATCTCTAGGGCTTCGTGGTGGAAAGTCAATTCGATTTCATCATCAAACAGCATCACCAAACCTGTAATGCTCAGCATTAACATAAACGGGATAACAAATAGCCCAGCATAGAAGTGCCAGCGCCATGTGAGGAAATAGAGGGTTTTATTGCGGTCTTTGCTTTTTATATTGGTTTCCGAACCGGTTGTTGCACTGCTTTTAGACTGCGAAGTTGCTTGTGCTTTCGCAGGGGTTTGAGATTCATTTCTCAACATTATAATTTCCTTTGACACACGCAAACATACCTTCTGAAAAATCAGAAAGTAATCTGAGCATGTTTAACTTTACTTAATACTTTATTTTTTAATTATTTTAATGGGTTAGGTTTAAGCAATAACAAAGGGAGGGCCGCGCGGGGCTTGCCTCGTGTAGCGTTCGCTTAGAGCCAAAAAAGCGTAGCTGTCGGAGACAATAGAACTCAGTCGAGTTGTCAGTAGTGTAGTGGGAAGTTCATCTTGGTGAAACGTGGAAAAATGGCTAAACGGACACGGCTTTCCTTTATGAGTATTAGGTTCGCCTTCTTCGATTTGAACCAATTCAAAGCCATTGACCGTACATAACGACGCCCATACTCCCGCACTATTACCATGAGCATTGATAACAGGCATTAATGTCACTAGCGCCCAGCTTAATGCTGTTGCAAGTAACATGAAGAAGTTGAACGAGGTTCGGCGCATTATTCCAAGTCTTTATAAATTTCCCTTATTATGAGGGACTTGGAATATAGGTAAACGTAAAGATTAACAGCAAGTTAAAAAATTGAAGCTAACGCACACTCTTTTTCGTTAAATACTGGTTACAACACTAAAACTAAGAAAGTAATACTCATCTCTTTGCAGCAGGCTTTCGATAAAAGAGACAATAAAAACGCCGCCTTACACCTTCCTCGAAAGAGGGTAATGTAAGGCGGCGTTTTAGAAATCGAATCTTGAGGTTTGCTCTTTGTTACCTATCTAGCAAACGTTCATGATTAACGAATTAACCGAAGATCTTGCTCCAGATGCTTGGGTTACGCTTCTCATGGTACTCTTCACGAAGGCCATCAATAGTACGAAGTTCTTGCTGTGCCGACGCTAAGTCACCTTGGTCTAGCTTCTGCTCAATGCTATCCAGTGATGCACTGATCTTTTTGAAGCCTTCCATGAAGTTGTCTTCTTTCTCGACTGGGTAAACACCCGTTTTCAGCTCTGCCACTAGCGTATCTAAACGAACGATAGGCTTTTGCATCTCTTCAATGCTTTGAGCTTCTGCCGCTTGTTTGAACGCAAGCTTCATTTCTTGCATGTTTTTCTTAAGGTCTACATTAGCAAATGCGTTGCCAGACAATACTGAAGCAGCGATTAAGCCAGATAAAAGGATTGAGCGAGTTTTCATTGTTTCTCCAAGTGAAGCGGTGTCTTTGAAGTTAGAGCCGTCATTACTGTGGCACTTCGACTTTATTATTTTCGGCTAGTGTATACAAAAATCTTTCAGGCACAAAAATTGATTGTGTCGAAATGCAAACCCGCCGACATTCTCTTAAACAAGATCTGAATATTCTGGGATTTCATTACGACCGCGCAAGGCCAAAAAGGCTAGGAACTGCTTTGGCGAATGGGTAATCACTTTACTCGAATCTACGCCCACTTCATCTAACAATGCTGCGACTAAGTCTAAGCCACCGACATCTAAACAGAAATGCGCATCGCTGCCTGTTGTAATAAATGCACCCTTCGCTTTCGCTATTCTTGCAATCTCATAGCAGCGGTCAACACTGCCAACTCGGCTATTGCCTTTGAGTGTGGTGTTGTTGATCTCAATCGCCACGTTGTTCTCAACCGCACATTGAATAACGGCTTCGAAATCGAAATCAAAATTAGGATTGCCTAAGTGACCAAGCGCATCAATTCGACCGCCCTTAATCACATTCAACAATGCTTCTGTATGGGTAGCGACATCCGATGGGCGAAATACTGGCTCATGAAAACTCGCGATCACCCAATCCAAGTTCTTATCCACACTCGGATGAATGTCGATTTCACCCTGTGTGTTCATGATGTTTGACTCAACACCTCGAATAATTGCGACATCTTCAATAAAACGAGGGAGCACACGCTGATTGCTGAAGAACCAATAGTGTGGCGCGCCCGGCATTGATTCTGAATGATCAGTAGTACAAAACATGGCTAAACCATTTTGCTTTGCCGACTTGGCGTTTTCGATCAATGTGCTGTAAGCATGACCACTTGCGTATGTGTGGGTGTGAGTATCTACTTTGAGTTCCATGAATCAATGCCCTCTTCGCTCGGTCAAAATACGTTTTTCAGAAAGTAACTCTGAATCTCTTTCAGGAAAAGAATACTTCAGAAAATGAATGCCTAATGGCAACAATTCGGCCAGTTTATCAGCTGAAAGTGACAATTAGCACCCTAACATAAAGGTTTATTACTGGTTCATTTACACGACACGGGAATACGTGGCTAACCAGAGCCAGCCAGCGCTTGGCCTTATCTAAGTAGAACCGCACACACTCGGTAATTGCGCCAATTTTTTGCAACCTACCCAAGTTCGTCAATACTTAAACCAGTCTACAAACCGGAGTGTTAGATGAGAAGAAGACGATATCCGCTGAGTATCCACATCACTAGCCTTTTCCTAATTTTGACAACACTTGTCGGTGCGGTATTGATTTCGATAAGTTATCGGCACTCCCAAGAGCTGCTGCTAGGCACAGTGCGCGAGATCAGTAATGAGCACCGCGACAAACTGGAATCAGTATTTAAACAAGCCATTGCCCCTGTTATCACAACCTTAAATGTGATGGCGGTGAGCCCGTTTGTTGCTCATCAAGCTTCCGCTGTCGAAAAAGACTCTTGGCTTGCTTCGGTCGATATCATCTTCAAGCAAAACACCAATTTGGTCGCTCTATTTTATGGTTCTGAAGATGGTGACTTCAGAATCTTTCGTCCATTAAGCACCAATAAACAGAGAGCCGAAAACAGCGCGCCCGCTAAAGCGACCATGATGGTCAGCAGCACCAATCTAGACGGTGAAAACTTTATTACCTATCTTGATGGCGCACATCAAGTGATCAGTACTCGACAAGCAGAGAGTAAGTTCAACCCCACAACTCGTCCTTGGTTTCGTAACGCAAAGCCTGATGGCTCAATACAACTCTCTGAGCCCTATCTATTCTATTTCCTGCAAACCAATGGCATTACACTATCTAGGCGTTCTGCCGATGGCAAGCATGTGGTTGGTGCCGACTTTACGTTGAGTTCCCTCTCTTCTCAGATCAGTGAATTAGCTTATTCTCCGCAAACCCGACTCGCCTTGTTCGATCAACATTTTAATCTTCTCGGTCAGCATCAACTTGAGTTATCAGTACCCAAGCCTGACTCCCAATCTGATGACACAAGTAAAACTGAGCAAACGACGGGGAATCTCTCTGGCAGTGAGCAAGACCAAAGCTTCTTTAATGTGCCCAAACGTGAACAGATGGAAGCATTGAAAGCGTCCGTTATTGCGCCGCTTATCTCTGATGAAGAGAAGTTTAACCTCAATCTAAAAAACGTTGAGTACAACTTAAACACTTGGGCACTAACGCTAACGCCGGTTCAACTGACTCAAAATGTCACCTTATACTTGGCAGAAGCGACGCCACACAATGAGCTGCTCGCTGATCTTATCTCGATGCGAGACAAGCAAGTTGCGGTCGCGATTGGGATGTTGTTCATCTGCTTCGCTATCGTATGGTTTGTTGCTAATCGACTGTCTCAGCCGCTCAATACGCTGATGCAACTCACCGACAACATCGCTCGGTTCGACTTCAGGCGTACTCATTATCCCAAAAGCATGATTCAAGAAGTGGCTAACCTCGCCCACTCGATTGAGCTAATGGAACACACGCTTCATGATCTGATTACCCTACTTCGAGACACCGCCGGGAATCAGGAGTTTTCGATCTTAGCCAAGAACATTGCTCATCAAAGCTATTTAATTACCAAAGCAGAAACCATTGTCCTTTTCACTCAATCCAAAGAGAAAGACGTGTTTGATACGGCAGCCAACCTTGCCATTCTTCCTTTTAAGGCCGACATCAATGACTTCATCAAACACACGCCTTGGTTGCTGTGTCAGCTTAAATCTGGTGAGACGATCCATTTGAACAGAGAAGACAATGTTCTCAACTATTACCAAGATTCGATCTTCAATTCAGACCTGTACCTATTTCCACTATTAAACCGAGAGAAACTGTTGGTAGGGATTGTGGCAATTGGCTATGAGAGACCAATTACCAAGATGCAGGCAGACAAGCACGCCTTTTTAAGAGAGTTGCTCAGCTTTGCGGAAATAGCGAAAGACAACATCGACCAAATGCAGCAACAAAAAGACATGCTTAATGCCTTTATTGAGCTGATTGCATCGGCGATTGATACCAAGTCACCTTATACGGGCGGGCATTGCCAACGAGTGCCTGAGCTCACCAAATGGCTAACTCAAGCAACCATAGATGATGACCGCTATTACCCGCAATTCTCATTGGACAGTAAACAGTGGGAAGAGTTGATGCTCGCCGCTTGGCTTCATGACTGCGGCAAGGTGACCACGCCTGAATATGTGGTAGATAAGGCAACAAAACTGGAAACCATTTACGACCGAATCCACGAAGTGCGAATGCGTTTTGAGTTGTTGAAACAGCAAGCGGAAACCGATTACTGGAAAGCGATGGCGAACGGTGCACTACAAGAAGAACAACTCAAAATACTCGAACAAAGCCTGTCTGAACTGGATGAGGAGTTTGCCTTCGTTGCTGAGTGTAATCTTGGCGGCGAATCTATGACGGAAGAGCAGCTAGAACGCTTAGATCAAATAGCCAAACGCCAATGGAAACGTACACTGGATGATCAATTGGGTTTGTCTTGGTCTGAAAAAGAGAGATTTAACACCCAAAAAGAGTCGGTTGAGAAAGAGAGAACTGAGCCAACAAGTCAGGAAAAGGGTTTGCCTGTCATGGAGCCTCTGCTTGCAGACAAACCGGAGCATAAAATACCTTGGGACAATGGCTTTAACCCTGCCGATGTATGGCAAGAAGCGTTTGTACTTAAGCCCGGAGAAGTTAAATACAACCAAGGTGAACTGCACAATTTGAAAGTACGCCGTGGTACGCTAAACGATGAAGAACGTTTCATGATCAACGATCATATTATCCAAACCTTCACCATGCTCAACAAGTTGCCTTACCCGCCTTACCTTCAAAACATTCCGGATATCGCCAGCGGACACCACGAACGTATCGACGGTAAGGGATACCCAAGAGGCTTAAACGAAGACCAGTTACCTCTGCCGTCCAGAGCAATGGCAATTGCTGATGTCTTTGAAGCGCTCACCTCTAGTGATCGCCCTTATAAGAAAGGTAAACTCTTAAGCGAATCACTCAACATCATGACCGACATGGCCACCAGCGGTCATATCGATCCCAAGTTGTATTTACTGTTTTTGGAAAACAAAATCTACGATAAATACGCTGAGCGATTCCTAGAAATGAACCAACGCTGCGAGATTGACCCGCACGAACACATCGACCGAGTAAAAGAATACATACGCTCATTGTTCTAAGTTTTAAATTAACCATTCAGAGGATAAGCCATAACTCAATGGTTAGCTTTTAGCTGCCGAGTCCAATACCGCAACGTCCACTACAGTCGCTACAGCCACTGTGGTGTGCGGTTTTTGTTTGGCTTTCGCCTTGCTGTGTCTTTTTGCCAGCAATGTATTGGTGATGCTCGCCACGACAATCAGGTTAATGCCAATCATCTGCTGTGTAGAAAACACATCATCAAAGAACAAGCCCTGCCAAAGCGCGCTAAACAGCATGTTAGTAAAAATCAGAGGTGCCAACTGGGAGCCACTGTCTGCAAGCTTATACGCCTTGGAACGGAAGATTTGGGTATTGATGGTAAACAGTGCAAGACCAAGTGATCCGAGAACAATCCAGCGTAAATCGTCAAAAGACAGTAACGCCGACACGAAGCCTTTTTCAGCACTTTCAAGCACATCGGGCACCGCAGAAAGTGAAGTAAACACCACCATTGGAATAACAATGATTGCCGCGACTAAAAAGGTCCACGCGTTAAGCTCTGCTGGTGTCAGGCTAGTTTTAGACGCTCGGTACAAACTCACTTGCGAGCCAGAATTAAATACCCCAGCGAGAAGCCCAAGAAGAAGCGCAGGTCTAAAGAACTCCGAACCCAACTCAAACTGCGACCAATCGCCCGCCATCATAACTACGCCAACAAAGGTGACAGCTAAACACACGATCGTCGTTGTATGAATCTTGGTTCTAAATATTAACTTTTCTAACAATGGAATAAACAGAGGCCCCGTACTGAACAACACAACCCCTTCAACAAGCGTTAAGGTTTGCAGTGAAGTAAGGAAACACCACTGACACGCCACCATAAAGATCGCCCGCATCACCAAAGGTTTCCACATTTCTCGTGTCGGCTTGCTGATTTTGTAAAAGGTCAGGAAAAGAAATAAAAACAGACTGGGTAAAAAAAAACGCACAAAACTGAGTAACGAAGTGGGCATCACTTCAGATAGATACTTGGCCATCAAGCCACTTAAAGACAAACTGAACGTCGACAACAACATGAAAGTCGTCGCCTTGGTAATATCAGACATAATTATCACCTCCTATGACATCTATTTTAGAGGCGTGACGTAATGAAAAATAGCGAGTAATATTAACTATAACTGTAAGGAAAACTTACCAATGAAAAAACTCGTTCCGCTTAAATCCGTTTATGCTTTCATTGCTGTTGCTGAGACTGGCAGCATGACCGACGCCGCGCGGGTATTGTACGTCAGTCACTCTGCGGTAAGCCAAGCGATAAAGTCGTTAGAACAACTGGTCAACAAGCCTCTGTTTCAACGAGTCGGTCGTCGTGTTGTTCTTAATGCCGCAGGTAAGCGATATTACCGCAAAGTTGCTCCCGCACTTGAGCAAGTGATAGAGGCGACCGAAGAGCTTGCCAGAACGCCTAACGACCACCGCATTACCCTCAACATGGTCAATTCGCTAGCGATGCACTGGTGGATCCCACGAGTTCCCGACTTCCAAGCCTTCGCTCCCTCACTTGATATCCGCATTTCGACGCTAACTGGCCCTTTCGATATCGAGCAGGAAGGGGTCGATGTTGCGCTTGTACATGGCAAACCCAACGAGTGGGAACAATATTACAGCGAGAAACTGGGCGACGATGACCTAGTCTTGGTGTGTAGCCCTACGATATTAAAAAACCAGACCGGATTGAGCGTCGAACAACTCGTCAAACAAAACCCGACCATTGGCGTTTTTAACCTCAGGCGACAACACGACTGGCAAGTGTGGTGCGACAATCACCAAATCCCAATGCCCACATTCCATAGCAACCTGACATTCGATGTCTCCATTCAAGCGGTGCAAGCTTCAATTCGTTCGTTAGGCGTACTAGTAACGCATCGCTTGTTTGTGAAAGATGATATCAGCCATGGGATGCTTGTCGAACTGGGTAAACCGGTTGCTAACCCGCACCAAGATTTTTACTTTGTTTGCCCAAAAAACAAATTAAAACAAGAAAGTGTGCTAAAACTGAGAACATGGTTAAGACATGAATTCACACGCTCAGAGACAGCACTGAACGATGACATTCAAGAGCAAGACCAAACTATCAATCAATAAGCGAGTGACAGCTCAGCAAGCTTACAAGAGGCCATTATGATTATTACCACCACACAATCAGTCGAAGGCAAGCGCATTGTCGATTACAAAGGGGTTATTGCCGGAGAAGCCATTCTAGGGGTGAACGTTTTCAAAGATATGTTTTCAGGAATTCGTGACTTTGTGGGTGGACGTTCTGGCACCTACGAGAAAGAACTGGAAAAAGCACGTAACTACGCGTTCAAAGAGTTAGAACAGAAAGCGATTGAAGCGGGTGCCAACGCGGTGGTAGGCGTAGATATTGATTACGAAGTCTTGGGAACAGGTAATGGCATGTTGATGGTCTCTGCTAGTGGCACGGCAGTGGTGGTTGCTTAACTGAATCACTCGCTAAATCATGCGATTACCTAGAAAAACGCCCCTTAGCTGAATCGCTAGCTAAGGGGCGTTATTGTATTCGCTGCCAAACTAGGCTTGAATATCTCTAACTCGCACGATCTTCTGGCTCAGAAATCATGGCATCAAAAGAGGCAATTCGAGCCAAAAACTCTTTTCTATCTTTAGGCATAATTGAGCTTGCCATTGGTAAGTTCGCCTTCATCGCATCGACGGCGCGACCACGAACCAATACCTCAAAGTGCAAGTGCGGGCCAGTAATACGACCAGTAGCACCCGATAGCGCAATTTTCTGACCTCGCTTAATTTGCTGACCTTTCTTAACTAAGAAGCGGCTCAAGTGAAGATAACGCGTCGTATATACGCTGTTGTGTTCAATCACCAAATATTTACCAGCATACGGGTGGTCACGAAGTGCCACCACTCGACCATCACCAGTTGAGTAGATAGGTGAACCAACAGGTGTCGCAAAGTCGGTACCATTGTGCGGTGAGATTCGCCCAGTTACTGGGTGTCTTCGTGTCGGATTGAACGAAGAAGTGATTCTTCGGAATTTTCTGTCGACTGGGTATCTATCAAAGGCTTGCTCTAGACTATTTCCCTCTCTGTCATAAAAAAGACCATCTGGTGCTAGAAAAGCTGCGACTTCTCGGTTTCTTAATTGAATTGAGATACCTTGAATTTCTGTTTTACCCGTTAGGTGATCATCCGTGTACTGCTCTTTGACCAATACATTGAAGCTATCACCAGCTCTCAGCTCTCGAGCGAAGTTGACTTTGTCTTTTAGTGTGCGGGTGATATTGGCTATCTGGTTAGTAGTTAACCCCGCTTTGTAGGCTGACGTTGAAAAGCTACCGTGAACACTACCCGCATAGAGTTTTTCTTTCCATTCGCCTGGGATCTCGTGGAATTTATAGGTGAAGCTACCATCATCGTTTCGAGTAAAGGCTGCTTGCTCAACCAAACTCTCGTGATAAATCAGCTCCACAAGCTGTTTTGAGTCACTATCCAAAAGCAACTCTAGATGGTCACCAGGTTTTATTGTGTCGAGTTTCAAAGACTCCAGATCCGCTTCCATCACCTTTTGAACGGTTCCATATGGCAGTTGCCATGACGAAAAGATGTTGCTTAGCGTATCGCCAACTTTCACAAAATAATGGACCTTAACCAAAGAGTTGGGAGTCGCTTGCGAGTCGATGACTTCCTTATCATTAGGTTGAGAACCTTGGTAAGGTGTTATTTTGATAGAGATTTCTGGTGCTGGTTTGGAGTGAAAAGAGAGCAAAGCAGCAAGGGAAAATGCGCTGATCGCAGTAACGATCAGACCTATACGGAGGAACTTCATAAAATACTTAGCGGTTATAACGAGGAACTTAGAAAGTGTTATAACATAACAATTAAATCAAAAAAATAAATGAAATGTAAGAAACCATAGCGCGATAGGTGTGAAAGTATGGTGAGCATGCAAAGCCCACCACCTTAGTTAACACGGATCTTTACCTCATATTACTCTTCACGAAGTACTTCGAAGCGTTCTAAGCCTCGCAGCATCTCAAAGTCCGGCTCTTCAGTTAGCAGCTCTCTCATGGACCCACTGGCTTCAATAGCGCGCTCTAAGTCATCGATAGCTTGACCTTCTGCCCCTAATCGAGCATAGGCGCAAGCACGTTGATACAAGGCATGAGCATTTTGGTCATCGACTTCTAATACACGGTTACAAAGACTCATTGCCCAGTGGTATTCCTGTATATCCATAGCAGCGTCAGCTTTGGCAGTAAGTGCTTCTAAATCTCCAGGACGAACCTTCAGTATTTCATCGTAGATTTCAATTTTTTGCTCTGCCGTTTGTGCGTTCTGTGCTCTCAACCATAGGTTATGAATCTCATTGATAATTTCAATTTCGCGGTTGTTGTCGGAAATGATTCTGGTCTTGCGCTTAAGATCCCGTTCAAGAATATTAAACTTCTTCTCATAGTCTTGAGCGATAGAATTAAGTCGCTTATCAGCCATGTCTTGAGTTGTGTGTTTAAGCTCTTTGATGGATTGCCAACCCACCAGCGCGATAAGAGAGGCCACACCAGCAATAATGTAGAAGAAGTAGGTTACGGTTACATTGGCGTAATTCAGAGACTTGTCTGCCACAGTCAGTTCCCGGTCAGTCATCTGAATGGTCAAGCGTCTTTCAAGATCCTGCTGTTCCATTCGAAGCTGCTTCAACTCATCCAAGATATAGCGTTCCATCAGCGGTCTATCCAAATACTCTTGTTCCGAGTACTTAACATCTTCGCTTGCAAAACTCATCGTGCTGAACACCGAGATAACTGCAACCAATAAGATTCGAAGCATTATACATTCCTTATATGTTTATATTTAGACTAACTGTATCTCGTAATAGGCATACAAGCTAGGAAGTCGACAAGTTTGCTATGTCCATATTGGAATTAACACTCTAAAACATCATTGATAATTATAAAACACCTGAAGCAACATCATTAATTTCTAAATTATAAAAATACCGCGTAATACTGTTCTATATGATTAATTCGCGATGCGAATATACCGAAAAATGGTTTATTGCATCGAGATGAATCTTATATTAATAACGATCAGAACGAGGTTAATTTGAATAATCCACGATACGATTTAGTAAGCCGTGTACTGCACTGGGTAATGGCTTCTGTAATCATCTATGCAACAATCACAGGGTATGTGATGCACTATGTCACCAATCATCCAGAGCTGTTTTCTTTTCTGTCAATGCTCAACATGTCATTGGCGACCGTTGCGACACCATTGCTTGTGGTTCGTTATATCTGGAGCCACTTTCGCTCGTCGCCAAGCATGCCAACCTCTGTGCCTGAAGGGCAAAAATGCGTTGCCAAGCTTGCACACTCTTTGATGTATCTTGTGATGTTTATGGTTTTCAGCACCGGCTACTTAATGCTAAAAGAACCGTACTCTTTATTTTGGTTAGTGAGCGTAAATAATCTAATTACCGACTCTGCAATCAACGGCTTCTTTTTCTATTTCCATCGTGCCAGTTGTATTGCCCTAGCCTGTTTAATTGTGCTGCATATCAGTGCCGCACTTAAACACCACTTTGTCTCTAGGAACTATGTATTGAAGATGATGCTCTAGATTCAGAGAATTCAACACGGTTTGCACAAACAAAAAAGCCATAGCATGTTCGCTATGGCTTTCTTATTTCAATTTGATTACTTGGTTTGAGTATCAATCATCACTTGCCAGTATTCACATTTAGCCAAGAACTCTTTTAAATAAAGCTCTGGGTTAGCAAGTTTCTCACCGCCTTTAACATCAGCACCAGTCACACGCCAAAAGCCACGAGTAACAAGATTTCTGTGGTAGATAAAATCGTTAAGTTCGTTTGTTTTTAACGGAAGCTGCTCACCAAAGGTTTGTTCGTACAAGATCAACGTAGCAGCTTGCTCACTTGGTTTCTCTCTTAGAAAGGTATACAAGTCCAAATCGAGTGGCTGTTGTGCTTCTTTCGGCAACGCTTTAGCTAATTTAGAGATCACACTGAACAGAGCCAACTCAACTTTTTGAGACGCTAATAACGATGCACCTAAAAGCGCATGTTCATTGGAAATGTGTTGTTCTGTTGATGAAACGGTTGCTGTTGTCACTGTGTTAACCTCAAATAATCATAACGGGTGTTACTGAACTGGATAGAGTCTTTTCACTAAGCTGAATCTTGCAGCTAAGCAGAGTCTTTTAGCAGAACACGGTCAGCATCAATAATGGTGAAGCCTGATGCATCTTCGTTCTTTTCGACTTGCACTAAACCTTTAAAACCAATCTGCGACAGCTTCTTCGCAAGTTGATCTGGTGCTGTTTCAAAAACAACATTCATAAAAGGTAAAGACTCAGCATCAACAAAACCATGCTCGTTAAACAGTTCCATTGCTTGAGATAAATGGTCTGAGTCGGTTAATTCGATAATTTCTACAACTTCTTCCAACAACATTTTCGATTCCATATTCGCCAGAAAGTGACTGACACAAGCCGGTTCTTTTTGCTTGCATACATCCCGATGCCCTAAGACACCCCTTTAGTAGTAGGGATATCATAACATATTAATAATCGTAAAATATGTTTTATTTTCCCTAAGCTACTGGGAATACTAGAAAAGAATAGAAATTGGTGAAACATAAGCAACACCAATTCATAGTATCGATAACGGTAAACCTGATTTGAGGTGATCAGGCAACCGTTACTTGAGAATCGCCCGTTTCTACAATCGATTCTTGTAACAAGCCAGCATAAATACCATTGTGTGCCACCAGCTGTTGATGATTACCTTGCTCAACAATTTCACCCTTTTCCAACACCAAAATCGTATCTGAGTGACGAACGGTACTCAAACGGTGTGCAATCGCAATCACGGTTTTTTCCTTGAAAAGGCGCTGCATTGCTTTTTGAATCAGGTCTTCAGTGATTGAATCTACCGAACTGGTCGCCTCATCAAGCATCATCAATTGACCGCCCTGTGCAACCGCTCTAGCGAACGAGATAAGCTGCGTTTGCCCTACAGACAAGTTAGAGCCGTTCTTTTCCAAGTGGAAGTCATAACCTTGTGGCAATTGTTCAATAAACTTATCGGCATAAACATAGCGCGCCGCCTGTTCAACCTCAGTTCTAGATAGATGCGTTTTGCCCAGCGCGATATTGAATTGGATGGTCTCTTCAAATAAGTGCACGTCTTGCATCATCATTGAGAACAAATGAGCAGAGTCTTCACTTGAGATCTGTGACAGCTCTATTCCATTCAACAAAATGCTGCCTTCATAATCTTGGTAGGTTTTAGAGATCAGACGCAGAATCGTCGACTTGCCCGAACCCGTCGAACCCACAAGGGCGATTTGATGCCCTTTCTCCAATACAAACGAGACATTCTTTAGAACGTAGGGAGAGTCGTCTTTGTAGCGGAAGCTTACGTTCTTAAACTCTAGGCTCACAAACTGTTCAAGCTGTTTCTCAACCTTGTTAGATGGCAGCAGGTTACGCCCTTCCTCTTCAGTCGGCTCAACAAACAGTTCTTCAATATGGTCAAACGCTGCAAATGAACTCTGAATCGAAGCGATCTGCGAAGTAAAGTCTCGGATCGGAACAAACACTTTCTCTAAAGTATTGATGAACGCAATCAGCACACCCAAGGTGAGCGCTCCTTCTATCACTTGCTCAGAGCCATACCAGATCATAATCGCGATAGTGATTGAAGTGATGCCGGAGATAAACGAGAACAAAATCGCATCGTATTTATTGATCTTCTTCTGCGCTCTTAAAAACTCATCGGTATAGCCTTGGTAGCGTTGCTCGACTTGCTCTTCCGCTCGGTACATCTGAACGGTTTTCATGCCAAATAAGACTTCTTGTAAAAAGCCAATACCGCGAGCCAACGAAGAACGAGTCACCTTATAGAGTGCACGAAGTCGGTTTCGTACATAAACCGTCAAATACATCACTGGTGGCATAATGATCAATACAATCATCGTTAACTGCCAATCAATAAAGAACATCATCACTAACAGAGCAATGGTATTGATGCTGTCTTTAACTAGCCCGACAACCGACTGAACAAACGTCTCGCCGATGGTTTCCAAATCACTGGTTAATCGTGAAAGCGTTACGCCAATCGGTGTGTTATCAAAATAGCTGCGTGGCAGTTTGAGCACGCGAGCAAACAACACTGAGCGCATGTCAGTTATCGTGTATTGCCCGGTTTTACGTAGGTTGTACGAATAGGTGGTATCCACCACATAGCTCGCCACCAGCACGGCAACGAGATAGAAGACGTACTCGAGCAGTCCATCCATATCCCCGTGACTCAGGTGAACATCGATCACTTGAATGATCAGCCAAGGGAACAACAAGCTCGTGATGACAGAAAGAGGAAGCATAGCGATGCCCAGAATCGCAGAGCCTTTGTATTTCTTAGCAAACTTAAAAAAGTGCTTGAGGTATTTGAGATCAACACCTTTTAACATGCTGCTGCCTCCGTTTCATTCTGCTGTAGTTGCCATGTATCGTAATAGTAATCACAGGTTTTCAATAACGTGGCGTGGTCGCCCTTCGCGATCACTTTACCTTCGTTCAACACGATGACTTCATCCATATATTCAAGGGCATTAACGCGGTGTGAAACCACAAGAACCGATTGATTTTCCAAACGTTTAAACAAACCTTCCAAGATCTTACGTTCTGTTTCATAGTCGACAGCCGATAGAACGTTATCCATGATGATCAGGTCGGTGGGTTGCAATAAAGCACGCGCAATACTTAAGCGCTGCTTCTGACCACCTGACAACATGATCCCTTTCTCACCGACTAAGGTTTGATCGCCGTGTTCAAAACGTGTCACATCACTAGCCAACTGGCTGAGCTCTAGCACTTCATCAACCTGACTCTTTGCCAAATCGGTATCTAGGCTACCAAAGCGGATATTGTCTTCGACGGTTGCTGAAAACAGGTAAGGGTCTTGAGTCACGGTTTTCACGTAACGGCGTAAGTCACTGCGTGAGAAGCTAGTGACATCTCTTTCACCAAGGAAAACAGAACCTTGTGGTACATCCAAGTGGTGGTTTAAGCAGTTCACTAATGTCGTTTTACCCGCTCCGATCCCGCCTAACACACCCACTTTCTTACCTGCTGGAATATCAAAGCTGATGTCATCGAGAATCACGCGTTCTTCACCTGAATAGCTGAAGCTGAGGTTGCGAACAGAAAACGTTTTTCCCTTCAGTGATTCAACATCTAGTTCAGTCAGCTTATCTTCATCAAGCTCCGGGACTTTGGCATTAAGAATGGTTTGTGCACTTTGAATACCTACCATGCCACGCTGATAAATGGTCGCGATTCTGCCAAGTTGCATCAATGGCATAGCGAGCAAAACCGAGTAAGTCAGAAAGGCGGTAATCTCACCAAGTGTGAGTTCCTGTCTCATTAACATGTAGCCACCAAGCCCAAGAATGATGATTTTCATCAGGTCATTGGCGTAGTCGAGTACCGGCATAAAGAAGACTTGAATGCGTGTAATTTTAAGGCGGCATTCAAGCAATAACTGGTTCAGCTTTTCAGTTTCGGCTTTCATCCAAGGTGACATCTGCTGGCTCTTAATCAAGTCAATCCCAGACAGGTAACTCATTAGTTGAGCAGACAGGTTTTGTAGACGCTTCATGTGCTCTAAATGCAGCGTTTTCATACGCTTGAAGCCCACACGGAAAATCACAAAAGCGATTGAGATAGGAATGATCGAATACAGTGTGAGTTCTGGCGATATGCGCCACATGTAAAGAGGCGTCAACGACAACGCAAGTAAGGCATTGAAGAACTGCAAGAAGCCGACACCAAACAGCAGTCGAATGCCACTAAGGTCATTGTTGATAATCGAGATCAGTCGACCCGAAGCAAAGCGTTCGTGAAAGCTGCTCGGTAAGCGATTCAACTTTTGTAGAAGTGTACTTTTAAGTGCGGCCTCTGTAATTCGCCCCGGATTAAGCGCATAGATACGAGACAGAATTCTCACCACCACCATGGCAACCGACATCCCGACCACAATCCAAACATAGGTTTGAAGCTGTTGGTGGCCAGTTGAAGAGGCATCATCAATCAAATCTATCGCCAATTGGATATAACGAGGGATCTCTACTTGTAACCAGTTGACGAGAAAGATGAACACAATCGCCAATAAGTACGAGGTGCGATTCATGCGCAGATAATGGGCAATAAACTGTCTTTTATTCATAGTATTCTTTGTTTAGGGCAGGCTCACAGCGAGATTTAACGATATAACCGGGCAGTTAAGCTAGATAGGTTCATCGCTGAGGTAAAGATACATCAAAAACACTTAGTTGACAATATCAACCATATTCAATAATTAGTTTCGGGTATTAAGTTTTAGCATTGCTAGAAACAACTTTGCCGCCAAAAGTGGCGGCAAATAAATAGCTTAGCAGGCTAGTATTGATAACGGCTAAAGCATCTCTTTGGCAATCAAATGCAGCAAAAAGGTTTCACGTTCAATACTCATGCCCTTCTTAGGGCTCTCTGCCATGGTCTTTTCGTTATGAGCGATCGCTTCATGGATATTCATCCACACCGGTTTCATCCCGTTTTTCACTTCATAATCTTCGTAAGCCGTTTCACCAAGCTCACGATCGATCTTGCATGAGTAGCAGTAAGAAATCATGTGCATCATGTCTGCATCATCTTTGTACCAAGGACGAAACTCTTCAAAAATGCCGAACGGCTTGATGCTATGGATATTCTTCGCGCCAGTCTCTTCTTCGAGTTCACGAACCATACCTGCGATCACATCTTCCCCTTCATCCAAACCACCACCAGGAATGGTGTAGTCGTGATAACGCTCTGTATACAGCATCAGAATGTCTTCACCATCTAACACAATGGCACGGGCAGCGTTGCGCTTATAGACCGTTTTATTGTCTAGATGGTCGATATCAGGATGGATGGTTGTTTTTAGGTGTCTCATGATTCTGACTGCTCTACTGAATTTGGCGGCATCATATCATAATCATCAATAGATTCGAGGTTCACAACCGCTAACCAGAACGGATCGGACGGAGATATTCCTACGGTAACTTGAATCCACTTAGCTTGATCTAACACTCAAAAAGTCGTTAAACATGAAGAAATATCAACCTATTTCAATATCTTGACCAAATTAGGACAACCTTTTCTGAAATCTAAAATATACTAATTTCATAGAGCTTCTCATTTGGTTCTGTAGAACTTAACGCATTCGATTATAGAGTTATCACGTAGGAGATAGACATGAAGAAAATTGGTTTGATGGCTGTATGTGCCGTTGTATTAGGCGGTTGTGCAAACGACTATGCAGAATATAGCGAGGGCCAACGTGTTTCAGTCGCTAACCCAGCAGCGGTTTATTGTGTTCAACAAGACGGTGAATTAGACACGGTTACTGAAAACAATCAGCGTACAACTTACTGTGTATTCGATGACGGCGAGCGCATTGAACAGTGGGAGTACTACCGCAATAACCATGAGCAAGATTCAGAAAACCAAAGTTAATCACTGTAATACAACACATGAGCCTTTTGGCCAATGTGACGGGCGGTGATTACGTTCGCGTGAGCAGAAGAAGGCACAAAGCTTCGAGCTTACTGTCTGATTGCCTTTGCGAGTTTAAAGGCCGTTATTGGCATCACGAGAAAGAAATAATCACCTATCGCCACCAGCGATGTGTGAGATCCGATTCCGGATCTAAATAACGGTTCAATAAAGTCAGGTTAGTATCTAGTAGAGCTAGGTATTCCCTGACTTTTTTTACATCGGTACCCACTGAAGTCTGCTGGATACAGCGCTCCAATGCTGGGAGTAAACTCTCCACAATGTCAAAGTCAGATGAACGTCCAACGAGCTCTTTGGCAGTGATCAATGCTTCCAAAGACAGTCTTTCTGGCTCTCGTCTAACCAACTCTAAATCTCGCTTAAATGCGCCCGCACAAACACCTTCAAGATAAACTCGGTAGGTCGTCAGTACGTCCATCAACAGAAACAATTGCCCCTGAGCACTTTGATGTGGGTATGGCACCGCAACATGAGCCTCCAACCTGCGATCTATTTGCTGCTCTACCCCAAGTGCGGAACACTTCTCGATGAGAACTTTAAGCAAACCTTGCTCGCCCATGAGCGATTGAATCTCGAATATACGTTGTAAATGGTAGTCATTCGAAACGAATGTCACTTGCACACTTTGCCCGCGAGTAAACAGCCCGCTTGCAATCATCTCTGAGGCCAAGTTCTGTATGTTCTCGACAGTGTTGGTCGAGTGCTGCTCGAGCAAAATCGCCCCTAAAGAAAACGGATGTTCACGCTGCTTTTCAAGCTTTCTAAAGTACTGGTGCATCGCGTCGGCTTCAGACAGTGTTTGCCCTTTTGTTAGCCCACCACAAAATGCTACCGCAGTTTGCTGATTCGACTCTTCTACCAAAGGCTCCGCCAGATACTCAACCAAAGCATCAACTCGACTGATTCCTTCATCAGTCAATTTATTCTCATTAAGTCGCTTACCCAGCACAATAAGGAGGTGATTAATGCTCATTTTATGTTCAAGTCTCGTTTTGGGGATTAGATGGAGTGAATTATGTATACAATACTTGTTAACAAAAGTATTTTGAAATTCTTATATGTTGCTCGCAATAATGCTCACTATTGATAGCGACATCTTAGGTAATACAAGAATAAACGTGTCGCTTTACAGCAAACATAGCACGCTCTTGTATTTCATCGCTCTATGCTTGTTAGCACTAGTCGATAAAAGAGCCCTTTCAATCAATGAATACGCTCTATCGCATAACTGTTTCACCCACAGAACAGGTTCACTCAAAGAAGTGCAACTAACCAAATACAAATTTTACACAGAGTTCGTCCATCGAACCGTCTTCACAGGAAGTTACTATGCTGTCTATTTTTGATATCTACAAAATTGGGGTTGGACCATCCAGCTCCCACACAAATGGACCAATGATCGCTGGGTTTAACTTTACCCAAAAAATTGATGCTCAGCTTAAGCAAGTGAAGCGTATTCAAATCGACTTATACGGCTCGTTATCATTGACGGGTATTGGTCACCACACAGACAGAGCGACCTTGTTAGGTTTGCTAGGTAACCGCCCCGACACCATTAAAATCACCAGTGCTAACCAAGCAATGCGTAAGGCGATTGAAGATAAATCTCTATTGGTTAGCGGTAACCATGAAATTTATTTCGATGTAGAAAGCGATCTGCTCTTCCACAAGACCAACCTTCCGCTGCATGAAAATGGTATGACTATCTCTGCCTTTAACGAAAGCGGCAGCCTTCTGGATATGGAAACCTACTACTCGATTGGTGGTGGCTTTATCGCAACCGCTGATGAGCTACAAAACGGCAAACAGGAAGCAGAAACTCAAGTTGAGTTCCCTTTCTCTTCTGCTGATCAGTTGCTTGAACTATCCGAACAACAAGGACTGAGCCTTGGTGGCTTAATTCTACGTAACGAAGTTTCATTCCAAGGTATGGATGTGATTGACCAGAAAGCCGACCAAATTTGGAAGGTGATGTCTCTGTGTATGCAGCGTGGCTTTGACACGGAAGGCATCCTTGATGGCGGCCTAGAAGTCACTCGTCGAGCACCTGCTCTGCTTAAAAAGCTGGAAGCAAATGCCTCGATTGAAAACGATCCAATGGAGATCATGGATTGGATTAACCTATTTGCCTTTGCTGTAAGTGAAGAAAACGCAGCGGGCGGTCAGGTCGTGACATCACCTACCAACGGTGCAGCTGGGGTTATTCCTGCGGTATTGATGTACTACCATCGTTTCATCAAGGAGCTAGACACCAAGCAGCTTAAAGACTTCTTGGCAGTCTCTGGCGCAATCGGCATCTTATACAAAACCAACGCTTCGATTTCTGGCGCAGAGGTAGGTTGTCAGGGTGAAGTCGGCGTTTCTTCATCAATGGCCGCAGCAGGCCTAACTGCCCTACGTGGTGGTAGCAACGAACAGATTTGTATTGCCGCTGAGATCGCGATGGAACACTCACTGGGCATGACATGCGATCCGATCGGTGGCCTTGTTCAGGTGCCATGTATCGAACGTAACGCAATGGGTGCAATGAAAGCCATCAATGCATCGCGCATGGCATTGAAACGTACCAGCAAGTGTCTTATCTCGTTAGACAAGGTTATCGAGACCATGTACCAAACAGGTAAAGACATGAACAAGAAGTACCGTGAAACTTCTCTAGGCGGCCTAGCCGTGATCCACATGGCACCACCTTGTGAATAAAAGACAGGAACACGAGTGGAGAAAGCCTCTATAGAGACAGCATTCTTGTAAACTTAGTTTTCAATATCTCAACAAAGCCAGCCACCAAGCTGGCTTTTTTATTGGCTAAAGCCCAACAGCTAATTGAAAGTGATACTCACTCAAAATAACTTACAGAATGACTACCTCTAACTTTCCCTTTATTAGTTCATTACTTAGCCACAAATGATGATGGCTAAATTTCATACCGCCATGCATCCACTTGCAAAATCTAACGTTGCAAATCTCATTCATGAGAAATATGAATGCACTCATAAGAAAAGATATATCGAGTAAAGTTCTGCTTGGGACAGATGTTTAAGTTTATGTATTACTACTAATGATATTATAATCGGGCAATTACACTACATATTAATACAAACGTGAGAATAAAATAATGTGGAATAGATTAAACAAATCAATGATGTTCTGCCAAATGATGTTCGGACTTTCGTTCTATGGCGTCATGGTGATCTTGACTCGTTTCTTCCTTGAAGATCTGAACTACAATGAAGCCGACACCATGATGGTTGTTGGTGCTTTCTCTGCAATCGGACCGCTATTTGCTATCGCAGGTGGCTTTATCGCCGACAAGTTTTTAGGCGCCTACCGATCTTTAACCATTGCCTTCCTAGGGTTCGCAAGTGGTTACGTTCTACTGGTACTTGGTGCAGCAGCAACCAATGTTCCGATGGCATTATGTGGTATTGCGTTAGCAAGTTATGCACGTGGTTTGATGTCCCCTTCTTACCCAAGTCTTTACAAACGCACGTTCAAAACTCAAGAAGATTTTGAGAACTGCTACCCAATCAACTACTCAGTAAACAATATTGGTGCTCTGTTAGGCCAATACCTGTTCCCAATGCTAGTACTTGTTGTTGGTTTCCACGGTGGTTTCCTTCTTTCAGCGGTGCTAGCCGGTGCTGCGCTTCTGATGATGATCTTTGTTCGCAAAGGCCTTGTTGAAGCAAGTGCTGAAATCGACCAAAAACCAGTAAGCACTAAAAACTGGGCAGCGTTCCTTGGTCTTTCTGCAGCAATGATCGGCTTGGTATTCTTCATGTTCTCTAACATGGATATTGGCCAAAACATCGTGTACGCAATCGGTGGTGCAGCGATCATCTACTTTGTCTCTTTGATGATGAAATCGAAGAAATCAGACATGCTAAAAATGGGGACTATCTTAATCATCACATTCCTGACGACATGTTTCTTCGTGTACTACGGTCAGATGATGACTTCGATGACAATGGTAGCGATCAACACAATGCGTGGCGATCTATTTGGTTTCATCCCTGTCGCACCTGAAGCTTCAATGGCAATGAACCCACTATGGTGTATGGTTGCTGGCCCTATCATCGCGGGTATCTTCTCTAACCTAGAAAAGAAAAACATTAACTTCTCAACTGCAACCAAAGTCGGTTTCTCTTTCATTCTGACGGCGATCGCTTTCGGTATCTTAACGATGGCAGTAACAACCGTTGGTGAAGATATTCTGATTCGCCCTGAAGTGTTCTTAGCAATCCACTTCTTCCTAGCATTTGGTGAGGTTATTGTTGGTTCTATGGTTGTTGCATTCATTCTGTCTGTTGCACCTAAGCACATCGAAAACTTCTCAGTAAGCTTATTCTCTGTCGCAATCGCACTATCAGGCATTGTTGGCGCGGTATTCTCAACGTCTATTGCACTTGAGAAAGGCCAAGAGATCACACAAGAAATCGTTCAAACGGTTTACGGTGATTACTTCCAACTATTAACTATCCTAGCGGTTGTAATGGTGGGTATCGCAATGGCTGCATCGTTCATTATTCGTAAGATGCTAGAAGCTGCGAAAGCCGCTGAAGAAACGATTGAACTAGAGCAAGCAAACAGCTAATTCTGTTCGCTGAGTCAAACCAATCCTAAGAGCCCTTTAGTTTTCTAAAGGGCTCTTTTTTGTAGGATCCGTTTCTCAATAGGATCTGTCGTATAAGTTAGGTAGTACATGTGTAAATCAAAGTAAATGATAACTATTAGTATTGAGTGTTTTTTAGTTCAGGATTATGATGTGGAAATCCAAATCTAAGAGAGCCTTATATGAGCAAGCCTAGCCCTATCACATTAACCGTTACTCAAACCTCAACAATTACTCCAAACATGCAGCGCATAACGCTTAGCGGTGAGGGATTAAGTAAATACCCAACAGAATGTGCCGGCGGCTACATCAAGCTTTTATTCTCGCCACTTGGCACGACTGATTTAAGCCAGCTAAACGAAGGTGAGCGCCCAACCATGCGTACCTACACCATTCGTCAGTACAATCCTGTAGAGCAGTGGATTGAAGTCGATTTCGTTCGTCACATCACTAAAGATTTGCAGTGTGGCTTTGCTGCAAGGTGGGCAATGAACGCGAAAGTGGGTGACACGGTTTCAGTGGCTGGCCCTGGTTTAATTCAGGGGCTTAACCTAGAGTCAGACTGGTTCTTCTTAGTTGCAGACATGACGTCCCTACCTGCGCTTTCTGCAAAAGTAAAAACGCTCCCAGAAACAGCAACGGGGCACGCTATCATTCAGATCAACTCAGCAGCAGATAAGCAGGTACTTGAGACTCCTCAAGGTATCAAAGTAACCTGGTTGATTGAAGATGAAACCTCAGAGTCACTTTCACAAACCGTGCGCAACACAGAATGGTTAGAAGGTCAGGTTTCAATATGGACAGCGTGTGAATTTGAAAGCATGCGTGAGCTAAGACAATACTTCCGCAACGAAAAAGAAGTCGCGAAAGAGAACATCTACATCAGCAGCTACTGGAAACGTGGTGTCACTGAAGATGGCCACAAAGTGTTGAAACAGCAAGATGCTCAAGATTTAGCGGGGTAAGTCTTTACTACCTACAGCTTCTTACTAGATAAAGAGAAAACGCCCTTAACGAAGTTTGTTTCGCTAAGGGCGTTTTTTCATTTAACTTAATAGAGATACCTATTCACAAATCCCCAATCACTCAGGCGATCTTTTAAGTCAATGAGATAACTAAGCCAGCAATAATTAGAGATACGCCTACACCGCGAGTCGCGTGCCACTTTTCCTTTAAAAAGTAGATCCCCATCACTACGCCGAAAATGATACTCACTTGCCTAAGAGCAACAACCAAGCTGACATTTTCAGTCATGGTCATCGCAAACAGCACTAAGCCATAGGTCGAAGCCATCATAATGCCTGCAAGCGTGGCTTTCTTTCGCAGTATCCAAGCATTAGTAAACTCGATTCTTTGGTTGGTTACGAATAACCAAACACTCAACGGAATCACAATTGCCCAGAACTGGATACCTAGGTAGAAAATCGCGGTGTGCTTGTTAGTTATAACTGGTGTGCTCAAAGGATCGAGTAACAGAAGCGCTTCTTTATCAATGATGGAATAGCCCGTGGTACCAATGGCCGCGATTAACGCCCACAGTACGCCAAGGTTGAGATACGCTTTTAACCTAAGATCTGAAAACTTCTTAAGTGGTACAAACAAACAACCCAAGGTAATCAAGGTGAAGCCAAACCATTGATTAGGTGACAGCTCATAGCCTATCAACACCGTGCCTAAACCCACCATCAACACGGGCAGCGCTCGTGCCATCGGGTAAATCACCCCAATATCGGCCTGCTTGTAGGCTACACCTAAGCCGATTAAATAGATGATTTGGCAAATACCACTTAAAAGAAGTAGCTTCCAGAATAAAAGCGTGATATCCACAAAGCCGACACTGTAAATGAACCAAATCAAATAGGGAGTCAATATCGCAGCAGCGGCAAAGCCAGAGGCTAAGAAGAATGACGAACCCGATCCTTGATTAGACTTACCTAAAACGTTCCAACCCGCATGAAGCAGAGCCGAAATGATCACGATGACAATGGCAGAGAATTCCATTTCATTCCTAAATTATTGATGAATTAGCACAACGGCTGACAACAGGTGATAAAAAAGGCCTCCGAATAAGAGACCTTTGAGCGTTTCAATTGGGCAATCCTGCATAATTGCAGGTATGCCAACGTTATAACGTATGACTAGCGCTCTAGCTGTGCGATCGACTCAATGCTGATCGCGTCATGACGCCAATATTCAATATCGCAATCAATCAAATCACCGTCTTGATTGTAATTAACACGCTCAACCACCATAGCCGGAGAACCAGAAGTCGCACGCAGGGCTTGCGCGGTTTCGCCAAGCAAAGACGTTGTGCTCACTCGGTAGCGAATCTTCTGATACACCACACCAAAGTGTTCTCGGTAGATGTCCGTCAACGACTTAGACAAGTCGTAGTCAAGCAAGTTAGGGAACAGATCAGGTCGAATGTAGTTGGTCACATACACAACGGGTCTGTCTTCAAGATAACGAACTCTGTCTACTCGATAAACATCCGAAAAAGGTTGCAGCTCAAGAAGCCTAGTTGCTTCCTTGGTTGCTAACATGCCTTTCGCCGCCACCAACTCTGTTTTTGGCTTACGATTCTGCGACAAAGCCATATTAGTGAAGTTCAGCGTTTGTGTTGGATCGTAGCGCAGTGGCGCTGGAGAGATAAACCAACCACGTCGGTCTTCTCGATAAATTCGGCCTTCCGCTTCAAGTGAAGACAAGGCTTCACGTAACGTAACTCGTGTTGTATCAAACGATTCAGCCAGTTTGCGCTCCGCAGGCAGCTTCTGTCGTGGTGTTAACATCCCCGACTCTATCTGCTCTACGATGACATCTTTGATTTTTACGTACTGCACTTCATTTCCTTTTATTCTTGTTCTTGTCGTCAGCCACTCCTTGGCCAACTGCAATATAAAATGGTTCGCTAGCGTTTACGCCAAGCTTGGGTGCGCTTCTCGAATAACTTGTTGATTAACATATGAATCAACTTCGCGCTCGCTGCAGATATCATGATCATCACCGCCATCGCTGCTGCTGCACCGGTTTGACCTGCATCGTCCATATTCAGTACTGATACTGACGCTGGAATCGTATTGGTAGAATACAAGAATACTACCGCAGATGTCGTGGTAAGTGCATTAATAAACAGGTATGTCGCAATATCTAAAATCGCCGGCAGACAAACAGGTACCGTCACCTTAAAGAACAGCTTGTATTGCGGTAAGTTTACCGAAGCCGCTGTTGCTTCAATTTCGGAAGGCAGTTGTTTCAATGCCGTTAACGCCGTCATGTGCCCTACCGTGTAGTAGTGAACCACGGTATTAATCACCAAGAACGCCATCGTGCCATACAAGAAGTTAAGTGGGTTACTCAAATCATTGAAGTAGAAGATATAACCCAAACCCAGCACCATACCCGGAACGGCCATCGGAACAACGCTGAGCATTTGCATCGCTTGACGAACAGGACCGAAGGCGCGACCTTTCTCAATGCAGTATGCACCTAAGAAAATCAGAACAGTACCAATAACCGCAGTCCAAGCACCAAGCGTTAAGGAGTTGAAGAATGGCGCCCAACCATAAGTACTCATTTCTGCGAAGTTGTAGTTGTTTAGCGTCAGCGCTTTGTTCCAAGGCCAGAAGGTGACCATCGAACCGTATATCGCCATGCCCAACACAATAACCACAGCAGCAGAGATGATGGTGCAATAAAGGAAACATAAGCCATCACGTAGTGAACTAGGTTCAGGTTGGTACGCGACAGAACGAGTATCAAACAAGCTCTTTTGTTTCTTTTGAACCCAGCGGTCAACGGTAAACGCAAGCAACGCAGGTAATAGCAGCAAGATACTGGTTACTGCACCCATAGAGAAGTTCTGTTGACCAACCACCTGCTTAAAGATGTCAGTCGATAACACGTTGTAGCTACCACCTATCACCTTTGGCACACCAAAGTCACAAACCACCAGCGTAAACACAACGATCAGGGTACTGATCAAGCCGTATTTTGCCGCAGGTAACGTCACCATAAAGAAAGTTTTTAACGATGAAGTATTGAGTGCACGTGCTGCCTCATAAAGGCGAGCGTCAGAGGTTCTTAATGAGGTGGTTAGAATCATCAAGGCGTGTGGAAACGTCCAAAATATCAAGCCCAGTGAGATACCAATCAAACCATAAACCGAGTTGCCCCCCAAGACTTCTTTAGCGATACCTTGGTTACCAAATAAGAAGATAAGACTGATTGCAGGAAGCAGTGACGGAGCAAGAATAGGCGCAGAACCCAGTACTTGAAAAAGCCCCTTAAAAGGCATGCATGAACGAGTTAGCGCATAGGCATAACCAAACGCCAAGACACCCACGACTACGGTCACTAGCAATCCAAGCGTGAAGGTATTGCCTACCGACTGCCACAGGCTTTGAGACGCAAAATACGTAGCGAAATTCTGTAAACCTACAAATTCACCGTCTGCGTTCTGAACACTCTTTTTCAACATTGCCCACAGTGGCATCAGGATAAACAACGTCATGACCACAGACAAAAAGGCCAACAGCCCAAATAGAATTACGTTGTCTTTGCTTAACCGAGCCAGAAAAGGTTGTACTCGTCGTTGAATTAGCAGCTTAGATTGCATCATTTGAGTCGATTCCATGATTGATTACGCCGCCTCGTCTTTCATCACTTGCAGGCTTTTCGATGAGTAAGCTCTAAGGCCTTCTTGATCAAACGCCACGTAACGAATATCACTGCGACGCAGCTTCAATCGGTTGAACTCTTTGACGGGTACATCAACGATGATCTCTTTCGCCGTTGAGTCATGTTGCAATTGACACTCAACACGATAAAACGCCCCTAAGAATTCGCTTGATACGATTCTCACTGGCAAGGATTCACTAAAACGATCAACAAACTGGATTTGCTCTGGACGAACGGCAATATCAAAAACATCACCCAGATTTGGCGTGAGATTATCTAAGCCAGGTAACGGCAGCATTGACTCAGCAATACGCATCTTGCCTTGAGCCGCAACAGAAGCTTGAATAAAGTTCATGCTACCAACAAACTCAGCCACAAAACGACTGACAGGTTTTTGGTAGATCTCTTGAGGAGCACCGACCTGCTCGATAACACCATGATTCATCACGACAATACGGTCTGCCATCGTTAACGCTTCATCTTGGTCGTGCGTCACCATAATAGTGGTGATACCCAATTTGCGTTGCAGTTGGCAGATCTCATCACGTAGGTGTGTTCTTACCTTCGCATCCAACGCAGAAAGCGGTTCATCGAGTAGCAACAAGCCTGGAGACAAGGCTAATGCGCGAGCCAGAGCAACACGCTGCTGCTGTCCACCAGATAGCTGATTTGGAAATTTCTGACCAGACGTTGGTAAGCCAATGGTCTCTAACCAAGACTCAACCGTCTCAAGGGCTTCTTTGGTCGACATGCCTTGGTTTTTCAGACCAATCGCAATGTTTTCTTCCACAGTGAGATTTGGAAACAAAGCGTAAGATTGGAACACGATGCCAAAGTCGCGCTTTTCTGGTGGCAAGAAGGTCGTATCATTACCGTTCTGCTCAATAGAACCTGACGTTGGTAAGTCTAGGCCTGCAATCGCACGTAATAAGGTGGTTTTTCCACAGCCAGATGGGCCAAGGAAGCAGACGAACTCGCCTTTATCTATCGATAGGGAGATGTCTTTTAACGCTGTAAATTGGCCAAATTGCTTTACAACGTTTTCAATATTCAAATAAGTTTGGTTGCTCATACTACAGCACTCTCTATATGGTATATACCAAATTTATACTGAGAATATTGCAGTTGAGTGACAAATTTATAGAAGCTAAATGACAGTTATATTGCAGATATAATAAGCATTAAAAATTGCTATTTGTTCAACATTGAAAGTTAGTTCAACGTTGAAAGCCCTCAGTGACTTGCCCATAAATCACTGAGAGCCTCAATGTAAACTTCTAATTTAAACGCTAGATTAATCTATGATTCAACCTTGTCGGCTTTGCCCGCCGCACCTGCGAGTTTGGATAACTGTTTATCTAGCCACAATGGCGTGCTACCCGAATCTTCCGCGTTCTCTTTTCTTCGCACCGCATCACGCACCATCATCGCACCTACCCAACGAAATGGCTCTGGCGGGAAGTGTCCCAACGGGCCTTTGGTTAAACCGCTTCGTGTCCATGCATTATCGATATCGAGTACCATGGCAGACAAAATCTTCCCGCCCATACGGGTTTGAGCCACACCATTACCTGAGTAACCAAGCCCATAATAGATATTGCTTTGGCCTTTTAGATTACCGAAAAATGGCAATCCGGTGACCGAACGATCTGAGCCTCCAGACCAATTGTAATCGAATTCACTTTGTTCCAATTTAGGGAACAGTTTTTGAAACGATTGATTGAGAATCGGCAGGTAGTTGGTCGTTTGGTTAAACATGCTTTCAACTTGATTGGCAAACGAGAACTTATTACCGCCTTTGCCCAACATGAGTCGTCCGTCCTGGGTATCTCGGTAGTAGTGGACAAAGATACGCGAATCCACCACCGCCACCCCTTTCTCTGGGCCAAATTGCTTGAGCTTTTCAGAAATAGGCTTGGTCACCACCATATCTGAAGAGACAACAACAATGCTGCGTTTGAACTCTTTAAAGTGATCGAGCATCCATGCATTGAGCGCTAAGATCACTTTGTCAGAAAACACAGCTCCGCCCTTAGTCTGGATACGAGCTGGGGAGCCATAGTCGAGTGATGTCATCTCTGTGTTTTCGTGAATTTCAACACCCAGTTCAAGAGCGACTCGGCGCAAACCTCTAGCCAATAACGCAGGCTGCACACTACCCGCAGCTTCTGAGTAGTAACCCTCAATGTGGCGATCAGATCCCGCTTTATCAGCCAAAGAATTGTCGCACTTCTTCCAACTATTTATGCCTTGCTTGACCAACTCATTCACAACAGGTTCCATTCCACCCTTTTGCGCTTCATTGGTCGCCGTGTAGTAAGTACCGCTTCGATATAGATGCGCGTCAATCTTGTGTTCGTTACAGAAGGCTTCGATCTCGTATATAACCTTTTCCGATTCCTTAACCAACCATTTCGCTTGTTCTTTTCCGTAGAGCTTTTTCAGCGTCGGATACTTAGTCGACCACGTCAGCATGCAACCGCCGTTCGCACCAGAAGCACCGCTACCACATAAACCTTTTTCAATCACGACAACATGTTTTTCGGGTTGCTGTTGTTTGATTAAAATCGCCGTCCATAAACCCGTATAGCCACCGCCAACAATGGCGATATCACAGTTGACGTCTTTTTGGAGCGACTTCGCCGAATCTAGCCCCGCACTGATGTTGCCAAACTCTTGTTCTAACGCTTGCTTGAACCAATATGAGTAGTGCTTTGTCATTTGTTGTACCTTACTTAAAACCTAAAGGCGTAAAACTAAAAAAGGAAGACCGAAGCCTTCCTTTACTGATCTCTAACTTCTAATGAGCTGCATATCTAATGGACTACGTGTCTAATAAACTATGTGTCTAATAAGCTCAGTAGATAATTAACTAAGGAGCTCATGAACTAAAAAGCTCAGCAGATTAAGATTTTGGCTCTGATTTAGCATCAAACTTCTCAGACCATGTTTTAAGAACATCAGCACGTTCGCTGCCCATGCGAGCGAAGTCCATTTTTGCCATGTTCTTTTCTACATTAGGGAAGTTCTCTGCTTTGCCTGTCACATCTTGGTGACCAACAACTGGGTACATTTCGATGTAAAGCTCGTTTGCCGCTTTAGAAATAGACCAATCGATAACACGTTGTGCTGCATCAGAAGGCTTAACAAGGCCTACCGCTTCCGATTCCCAACCGATGCCTTCAGGCGTAATAACTGAAAGTGGAGCGCCTTGAGTTTTCAGCTTAGCGCCACGGCTCGCCATAGAAATACCGATAGCGACTTCACCCATGCCCGCTTGAACACATGGCTTAGAACCAGAGTGCGTGTAGTGAGCAATGTTTTGATCTAGCTTCTGCATGTAGTTCCAACCTTGGTCTTCACCCATGTTTTGTAACCAAGCCGAAACCTGCATGTAGCCCGTACCAGAAGATGCTGGGTTTGGCATAGCAATGTGGCCCTTGTAGATAGGCTTCGTTAGGTCATCCCAAGACTTAGGTGCCGGTAGGTTCAATTGCTTAGCCACCACTTCGTTAAAGCAAACTGCATTGAAGAATGCGTCATTGCCATACCAAGCTTGAGTAGATTGTGGATCGTTGAGGTTTGAACGCAGAGCTTCTACACCTTGAGGAGTGTAAGGCTTGAGAATGCCCTCTTCTTTAAGCAGTGCCATTGAAGAACCAGCAAGTCCCCAAACTACTTCTGCACGAGGGTTGTTTTTCTCAGCCAATAATTTTGCCGTCATGATCCCAGTAGAATCACGCACCCATTTGATGTTGATGTCTGGGTTTTCACTTTCAAATGCGTTTTTGTACTTCGCTAAAATGTCAGTTTCAAAAGCGGTGTAAACCGTCACTTCCTGTGCTGCATAAGCATTACCAGCTAATAGAGTAACTAATGCTGCAAGTGATCCTTTCATAAAACGGTTTTTCATCATTTTCTCCAGTCAGGCCCGATGCCAAGGTTAGAAGTTAGAAGCTCCATCTAGAGGCTTCTATATCCATAAATTCATTTAGGTTGTTAACACACACCTTTTCATTGGTATGTACCAGATTTCGAGTATTAAGCTAACTGGCTTTTATGACGATTAAATGAACAAAAAATGGCAATTTAAAGATCGGAAAATTTCTCAACAAAAGTGACAAATTTGAATATGAAGCTTTTGTGAAAATAACGTTTGGGCTATTTACGACCGTTTAAATTGGTTGTTAAAGTAACCGTAAATACTGGTATAGTCCAAAACACAGATCACGAGAATTGAACATGAGAAACGAATACCTACTACTGACACCGGGTCCTCTATCTACTTCTGAAACCGTTCGCCAAGCGATGCTCAAAGACTGGTGTACTTGGGATGATGAATACAACAAAGACGTTGTTGAAGTGATTCGTAGCAAGCTTGTTACTTTGGCGACTAAGCAGGCGGGATATACAAGTGTATTAATGCAAGGCAGCGGCACTGCTTCAGTTGAAGCAACAATCGGTAGCGTTATCTCTAACAGCGGTAAGCTTCTTGTGGTCGATAACGGTGCGTACGGCGCTCGTATTGCTCAAATCGCAGAATACTTAAACATTCCATGCCATGTCGTTTCCCCAGGTGAAACATCACAGCCTGACTTGAACGAAATGGAAACGGCATTGGCCATGGATTCAGACATTACTCACGTTGCGATTGTGCATTGTGAAACCACGACAGGCATGCTGAATCCAATTGAAGACATTGCCAAATTGGCAAAACAGCACAACAAAACCGTCATTCTCGATGCAATGTCGAGCTTTGGTGGCATCCCTATGGATATCGCTGACTTAGGTGTCGATTACATGATCAGCTCAGCAAACAAGTGTATTCAAGGTGTACCGGGGTTCGGCTTTGTTATTGCGAAGCAATCGGAACTGGAAAAATGCAAAGGCCAGGCTCGTTCATTAAGCCTTGACCTGTTTGACCAATGGTACTGCATGGAAAGCAACCATGGTAAATGGCGCTTCACCTCTCCGACTCACACAGTGCGTGCTTTCTACCAAGCCCTGCTTGAACTGGAACAGGAAGGCGGCATCGAAGCTCGTCATAATCGTTACCAAACCAACCAAACCACATTGGTTGCAGGTATGCGCTCTCTTGGTTTTGAGCCTCTGCTAAATGATGACCTTCATTCACCGATTATCACCTCTTTCTATTCTCCAACTCATAGCGATTATCAATTCAAGGAATTCTATGACCGTTTGAAAGAGCAAGGATTTGTGATTTACCCGGGCAAGGTTTCAAACGCAGACTGCTTCCGCATCGGTAACATCGGTGAAGTTTATCCGTCAGATATTGAAGCCCTAATTGGCGCGGTGAAAAACGCTATGTACTGGGACATCAAATAATGACGACGATCAATCAAGAGCCGATTCTAAAGGCGACACACTTTCGAAGCGAAGGCGATGTGAACACCACGCCAGCGCGTGAGAAATGGAACGAGTCGCTAAACGATGATGCGACTCAAGCGATGTTAAAACGTGACTCTGACGTATTTCTTCATCAAGCGATGTCAACGCCTTGTCTAGACACACTTGAAGCAGCTGAAGGCATCTACATTCAAGATGCGACGGGCAAGAAGTACATGGACTTTCACGGTAACAATGTTCATCAATTGGGTTATGGCCATCCACATATCATTAATAAAGTGACTCAGCAAATGGCGTCATTGCCGTTTTCACCGCGTCGCTTTACCAATGAAACAGCCGTTCAATGCGCTGAAAAGCTGACACAGATCTGCGGTGGTGAGTTGAACCGCGTGTTGTTTGCACCGGGTGGTACTTCGGTTATCGGCATGGCACTCAAACTGGCTCGACATGTCACCAACAACTTCAAGGTCGTTTCACTGTGGGACTCATTCCATGGCGCGTCACTGGACGCAATTTCAGTGGGTGGTGAAGCTTGTTTCCGCGAAGGCATGGGCCCGTTAATGGCTGGCGTAGAACGCATTCCACCAGCCGTCTCTTATCGTGGCGCTTTCCCGTTTAACGAGAATAGCGCAGTCAATGCAAACGAAACTGCATGCGACGTTCACTATGCCGACTATTTAGAGTATGTGATTGAAAAAGAAGGTGGCATTGGAGCCTTCATTGCCGAAGCAGTGCGTAACACAGACGTTCAGGTTCCAAGCAAAGCTTACTGGAAGCGCATCCGTGAGATCTGCGATAAGCATAACGTCATGTTGATCATCGACGACATTCCAAACGGTATGGGTCGTAGTGGCGAATGGTTCACTCACCAGGCCTTTGATATCGAACCTGACATTCTTTGTATCGGTAAAGGTTTTGGCGGGGGCTTGGTTCCAATTGCAGCCATGGTCACTAAAGACAAATACAACACGGCAGCGCAAGTATCACTTGGTCACTACACCCACGAGAAAAGTCCTATTGGCTGCGCAGCGGCACTGGCTACGATGGAAGTGATTGAGCAAGAAAATCTACTTGAAAAAGTACAAGCGGACAGCGCATTCGTGCGTGAACAACTGCTTCAAATGAAAGAGAAATACCCAGTCATTGGTGACGTTCGCGGCATCGGTCTGCTTTGGGGAGTGGAATTGGTCACTGACCATATCACCAAAAACCGAGCGTTCGATGAAGCAGAAGCAGTACTTTACCAATGTCTGAACGATGGCCTGAGCTTTAAGGTTTCACAAGGTAACGTGATTCAATTGAGCCCACCATTGATCATCAGCCGTAGCGAGCTAGAAGTCGCTCTGTCTGTATTCGAAAAAGCGATAGCCAAAGTCTGCAAAGATTTTGAATACCTTTAATTCTCGAAATCAACATTTAAACCAATAACCTTAAACAACCATTTGTTTCCCAGAACTTTGAACTGGGAGTGACACAAAAATAGGACACTATTATGAACACGACATCACCTATCCAAGCGGTTATCTTTGACTGGGCCGGCACTATCGTTGATTTTGGGTCGTTTGCTCCAACTAGCATCTTCGTTGAAGCATTCAAACAAGGTTTCGACTTTGACATCGACTTAGCTGAAGCTCGTGAACCTATGGGTATCGGTAAATGGGATCACATCCAAGCGGTGGGTCGAATCCCTGCTGTTGATGCTCGTTGGAATGCCCAGTTCGGACGTTCGATGACCAGTGAAGACGTTGATGCGATCTACGCGGCATTCATGCCTCTTCAAAAAGCGAAAGTAGCCGACCACGCAGCGCCAATTTTAAACGCGATTGAAGTAGTAAATAACCTTAAAGAGAAGAACGTAAAAATTGGTTCTTGTTCAGGTTACCCACGTGAAGTGATGGATGTGCTAATCCCTGCTGCTGCAGATTACGGTTACCACCCAGACAACATCGTAGCAACCGATGACCTACCTCAAGGCGGTCGCCCTGCTCCATTTATGGCACTTAAAAACGTAATCGACCTTGGCGTAACCAGCGTTGCAGCGTGTGTGAAAGTGGATGACGCAGCACCCGGCATTGATGAAGGTCACAACGCAGGCATGTGGACGGTAGGCCTTGTTCTATCAGGTAACGAAGCAGGCTTAACGTATCAAGAATACTTAGACGCAGACGAAGCAACTCTGGCAACGGCGCGTGAAAAAGCAAGCGTGAAGCTGAACAAATCAAACCCTCATTACCTGATCGATACCATTGCAGACTTACCTAGCGTAATTGCAGATATCGAGAAGCGTTTATTGGCGGGTGAGCGTCCGTAAACAAAGTCGAGCTATTACGTGATGTAAAACGTGAAAATACCGCTATAGCTTTAATTCAAATCCCTATCCAATCATGTACTCAACCGAGTTAGACATGGTGGGTGGGGATTTTTGTTTTATAAGCATGATAAAGCGCAAGTTTTTTACTTATTACCCGTAGCGCCACTGGTAAATAGACGAGGCTAGGCTAGGCTATAGCTTAAACATAAACATTCCAACAAATGATAAAATCAACAATAAAGGCATCTTAAATATATAATATTTAACAATTTCATTGACTCCAATACGCAATCAGATTAACAATATAAGTACTGAGAAAGAAACAGGTTCAGCTGAACCAACACCTTGATTTACTTATTATAAGCAGTGTCGTAACCCAATAAGTGATCGTTTTACTGGTAAGTTCAGATAAAAATAAGAGTTAATCCAAGGAAAAAATTATGAAAAAACTGTCAAAAATCATGTGTGCTGTTGTAGCCGCTTCAGGCCTAGCAGCAGCGCCTTCTATTGCTGCAACGACTTACGTGGGTGCAAAAGTGGGCGTGGGCTGGCTAGACAGCGCATGCGTAAGCGGTGAAAAGTGTGATGATGATGCAATTGGTGCAGGCATCTACTCTGGCTACAATTTTAATGACAAGTTTGGTATTGAGCTAAGCTCAGACTTCCTTGGCGACTACAAGACAAGCTTTTCAAAGAACGGCACAACAGCTGCGTTCAGCGATCCACTGATCGCAATCTCGCTAACTCCAATGTACCGCCTAGCAGTACAACAAGAGTTTGACGTATTCTTTAAAGCAGGTCCTGCTTACATTTCACACGGTGGCGAGGATGACGTCGTTCTTTCTGCTGGTATCGGTGTAGAGAAGCAACTATCTTCTGATTGGGCATTACGTGTTGAATACCAATACTTTGATGATTTCGACGACAACTACGTTCAAGACCTGAACTCGAACCTACTATCAGTTGGTGTTAGCTACAACTTCGGTACTGGCAACACAACAGCATCAGCGGCGGCTGCAACAGCTTCTGCAGTAGCAGTGACTCAAGCGCCATCTGAGCCAATCACAGAACCAGCAGTTGTTGTTGAAGAGAAGACAACCGTGGTTGTTACTAAAGCGCAAACTGAGAGCTTCTCTCAAGGTATGTTTGAGACAAACAGTACTGAACTGTCTACAGATGGTAAAATTGCATTAATGCCATTAGTTGAAGTACTTAAAGCTCACCCTCAATCATCAGTTGATGTTGTTGGTCACACAGACTCAACAGGCGCAGCTGAATACAACATGATGATCTCTAAGAAGCGTGCAGCAGCTGTAGCCGCATACATCGAAGAGCAAGGCATTGAAGCAGACCGTATTACAGCGTCAGGTGAAGGCGAAGAGAATCCAATTGCATCAAATGATACAGCTGAAGGTCGTGCTCAAAACCGTCGTGTTGACGCAACGATCCCTGGTTTCGAATACCAAGAAGAAGTACAAGTTGAAGAAGTTATCGTAGAAACTGCTGAATAACAACACTCTACCTTAGCCGAAATAATAAGGGCGGAGCACTCAAAGTGCTCCGCCCTTTTCTGTATCTGTCTTTACTAATAAGCCGTAAGCCGAAAAGTACCGGCCCCAAGCTAGGCTGTACAAACCGAAAACTAAACGATTTCCCAGCTGTGAGTCATTTCTACGCCAGCACCTAACATTAGACATACTGAACAGTATTTTTCTAACGAATCAGCACATACTTTAGCCACTAACTCAGGATCTAGGTTGTCACCAGACACTTCAAAGTGAATGTTAATCACAGTAAAGATTTTTGGTGCTGTTTCACGACGTGTCGTTTCAAGTTTTGCATTACAGCCTGTGATGTTCTGGCCTGCAGATTTCAAACCATCGACGACATCAACAGAGCTACAACCACCAGCGGCCATAAGGACCATTTCCATTGGGCTTGGCGCGGTTGCACCACCACTGCCATCCATTACTACAGAGTGGCCAGATTGAGATTGACCTAGGAATTTAAAGCCTTCGACCCATTTAACTTCTGCTTGCATGTTGTTCCTTAGATGTACGATAACCGCCATCGCTGTCTATTATTGGATATCAATACTGACACCCTACTACTGGCGGCATTTATGAGCAAGATTTTCTCGGCGACATATTTTTTTGTGAATGATGCAATTTTTTCCATCTAAAACCTGTCTCTATTCGTACATTCAAAATCGAATGAGAAGAACGTCAAGATGAGGTATCTATGAATAAATTATCTAAAATATTGGTATCACTCGTGGTTGCGCTACCACTGATTTCGCTGTTTGTAAGCCAGACTGGCACTGCCAATACAATGGATAAAACAGCTAATTCAGGTAATAGTGAAATCGCGACACTGGCTGGTGGTTGTTTTTGGTGTACAGAATCCGACCTAGAAAAGCTGACAGGCGTCACCGACGTTATCTCTGGGTATTCTGGCGGTGAACTAGAAAACCCAACCTACAAACAAGTATCCTCAGGCAAGTCGGGTCACATCGAAGTGATAAACGTGACTTACAACCCTGATGTTGTTAGCTATGAACAGGTTCTTGACCAATTCTTCAGACACATCGATCCAACCGATGACAAAGGCTCTTTTGTAGACCGAGGCCGTCATTATCGACCGGCTATTTTCTATCATAACCAAGCACAAAAAGATGTTGCTCAGAACTTCATGATGGAGATCGACAAAGCTAATATCTTTGGTGCACCACTAAAAACAGAACTGATAAAATTTGAGAAGTTCTGGCCAGCAGAAGATTACCACCAAGATTATTACAAGAAGAGTAAGGTTCGTTATAACTACTACCGCTATGCTTCTGGCCGCGATCAGTACCTAGATAAGATCTTCGGTGATGATAGAAAGGACAACCCTAAAACACTACGTCAGATCATCGACAGTAAGAATGCGACAGCGAATGCTAAAACATACGTAAAACCGTCTGATGCAGAGATCAAAGCGAAGCTTACAGCACTTCAATACGATGTAACGCAAGAAGACGCTACTGAGCGCCCATTTGACAACAAATACTGGGATAACAAGCAAGAAGGTATTTACGTTGATATCGTGACTGGGGAGCCATTGTTCTCTTCCAAAGACAAATACAAGTCAGGTACAGGTTGGCCGAGCTTTACACAGCCAATCAGCGAGGCTTATGTCGTCACAACTACTGACTACAAACTGCTTTACCCAAGAACAGAGGTTCGAAGTAAGTTTGGCGATTCCCACCTGGGGCATGTATTCAAAGATGGTCCAAAACCAACAGGGTTACGTTACTGCATGAACTCAGCCGCAATGCGCTTTATCCCTGCGGATAAATTAGCAGAAGAAGGCTATGAGGAATACGTTGAGATGTTTGAGGGATAGGCATTCAGCAATTAACGATCAGCCTATGACAACAAAGCCAGCATATCGCTAGCTTTGTTTTTATTTACAGAGCTTTATTTATCAGCCCGTGGACCTAATTAACCCGTTAACACCGTGTCTTCAGGGTATTTCAACAAGGAAGGTTCTGGACGAGCTAGCATATAAGCCAAGGTCAGGGGGCCGATACGTCCAATCACCATAACCACAATCATGATGTATTTACCTGGCTCAGTCAGGTTTGCGGTTAAGCCAGCTGTTAAACCAACCGTTGCAAAGGCTGAAATCACCTCAAACATGACTCGATCAAACGCTGCCTTTTCAGTAAGCATTAACAAAAACATCGCGGTGGTTAATAACGCCCCACTTACCACAATAATGGCCAATGACTTTGTTACCGCTTGCCAAGTTACGGTTCGCTTAAACATCACTACATGTTTCTTCTGGCGTAAAAACGTCCACGTCGCAACAAACGCGACGGCAAAGGTCGAAACCTTAATACCACCACCCGTTGAGGTAGAACCGGCACCAATCAACATCAGTACAATCATTACCAGCAATGCCGGCTGAGTGTATTGAGACAAATCCACACTATTAAAGCCAGCAGTACGAGCACTTGCCGACTGGAAAAATGCGGCTAGCCACTGTCCTTGAGTCGATAGCCCTTCCATGGTTGCTGAGTTATTTCTTTCCAGCAGCCAGAACAATACCGTACCCACCAACAATAAAGTCGGGGTTGCGGTTAGCATAATCTTAGTGTGTAAATGAAGATGTCGAAAACCTTTACGCCAATTACTGGATAGGTCACCCACTACCGTGAAGCCTAAACCACCAAAAATGAACAAAGCCGCGAGCGTAAAAATCACTAATGGGTCATCAACAAAGCTCATCATACTGTCTGAAAACAGTGCAAAACCTGCGTTATTGAATGCAGATATCGCATGAAATAGTGCATAAAAACTGCCCGTTGACCATCCCATCTCAGGTACCCAGCGGAAGCAGAGCAATACAAAACCGATAAATTCAGCCACTAATGCAAAGATGATGATCTTCTTAACTAATTTACGAAGGTTAATCTTACGATCTTGACCAAGCGCTTCTTTCGCGAGTGCTTGTTGTTTAAGGCTTAACCTAACACCGAACATGTAAAGCAGTACCGCAGATAGAGTCATCTGCCCTAACCCGCCGACTTGCATCAAGAACATCAGTAAGATTTTGCCCGCCAAGGTGAAATGCTCACCGGTATCGACAACACCTAATCCTGTCACACTGATCGCCGAGGTTGCTGTAAACAGTGCATCCGTAAAACTTAGGCCTGTCACAGAGAATACAGGCATCGTCAACAATATTGCAGAGGGGATAAGTACGCCTAAGAAGCTCGTAAGGATAATCTTAGGTTCAGAGCCTTTACGTGGCTTTTTATCACTCTTAAGCGTGTAGAAAGTACCTTTTCGTTTTAACGAATTCATACTGTTACCTTATTGCCAATTACCAATTGCGTAGCTTTCTAGATAAGGTCTCTTTCGGCCCAGCGATGATCACCACATCCCCAATTTCTAAACTCACATCCAGTTCTGGAGCTTTAGTTAGGTTCGGTCCTCGCTTGAAGCCAAGTACTTCAACACCATTTTCTTTACACAGCTTAAGGTCGCCAAGTTTCTTACCCAACAGTTTAGAACCAATAACAATCTCCGTCATCGCTAAGCCACTGCCAAGGTCGATAAATTCGAGAACGCGTCTGTCCAGCATCTTACGAGCAACACGAATACCCATATCGCGCTCGGGCATGATGATATGGTCAGCACCAATCTTAGAGAGAATCTTGCCGTGAAACTTATCGTTCGCCTTTACCCAAACAGCTTTTGCGCCTGACTCTTTTACCACCAGAGTAGTCAGAATACTGGAATTAACATCAGAGCCAATCGACACCATCACCATGTCGTAATCGTCGAGTCTTAACTCTTTAACTGTCTCCTCGCTTGTACAGTTCGCAACAATCGCTTGTGAAACAAAAGCCGCCGCTTCTTTCACTCGCTCTTCATCAATATCGACGGCCAGTACCTGTGCCCCTGAACTTTGTAGCTCTTTGCAAACAGACAGACCAAATCGCCCTAAACCGATAACTGCATATTGTTTGTCGCTCATTTGAAATCCTGTTTAGAAATTTTAATTACACGGGATAGCCAAACCTACATTAGTTTCTATCTCAAAAAAAGTTAGTTCTGCAAGAATAAGGTTATACTATTGTCATAATCGCTTGATTTATAAAGGTAGAGAACAACTCGAGTTTCTGCTAATTTCCAATTCATAATTTCTGCGGCAGCACACACAATGAATGAATTCATAACCCAAGTACAAACCTACATCAACCAGAGCCATAGTGATTGGGCAAACAGCGTCCTATTCATCACTATTGCGAGTTTTCTCGCTTGGGTAGCTTGGCGAATTATCCATAATCGCTTAGAAATTCTGGTTCAGAAAACCCCATTCCACTGGGACGATCTACTGCTAGAAGCACTAAAAACCCCTGTCAGCACATTACTTTGGTGTTGGCCTGCTACAGTCTCTATCGGGCTAATACTTCAAGACCAGTTTGGCAATGAAATCAATTGGTTAAAAACGCTTAAACACATATTGATTATCTGTACATTCGTTTGGTTTACCTTACGAATGATCACTAACACTGAAGCCTATGTCTTAGAGCAAAAAACCAGAGACGAAACCACTGTACAAGCGATAGCGAAAGTCGCTCGCTTGTTCTTTATGGTGATGGGCGGCCTAACCATTATGCAGGCATTTGGGCTCAGTCTTTCCGGCTTACTCACCTTTGGTGGTGTTGGTGGCTTGATCGTCGGTTTAGCGGCTAAGGACTTACTGTCGAATTTCTTCGGTGGCATGATGATTTACTTCGACCGCCCTTTTAAAGTCGGTGATTGGATACGTTCTCCCGATCGTCAAATCGAAGGCACTGTCGAACGCATTGGTTGGCGCATGACGATCATCCGCACTTTTGATAAGCGTCCTTTGTACGTGCCAAATTCGGTGTTCAGTAGTATTGTGGTAGAGAATCCATCGAGAATGTTGAATCGTAGAATCAATGAAACCTTTGGTCTTCGTTATCAAGATGCAGACAAATTGGCGCTCATTGTTGATGATGTAAGAACCATGCTCGAGACCCACCCAGATATTGATGCCAAACAGACGTTGATCGTTAACTTTGACAAATTTGGGCCATCAACGCTCAACTTCTTTATCTATACCTTCACAAAAACAGTCAACTGGATCAGGTACCACAAAGTGAAGCAAGACGTTCTGTTACAGGTTCTGGCGATTATTCATAAACACAATGCAGACATCGCGTTCCCAACACAGACACTCAAGATTGACCCTCAAGACTTTTCTAATGTTCAAGATCATAACAGCGTTCAAAGCCTAGGTGATAATCAGAATATTAGCGATCCCAAAGACATGTTGAACTCCCCTACGGAAGGTCATCGATAGTCATATCCTTCTTGGTTATCGATAAGTAATAAGCGTGAAGCGTGGTAATATGATGGCAGTATTCTAATGCACCTAATTACCACGCTATGATTTTACCTGTCATTCTAGCCGGCGGCTCCGGAAGTCGTCTCTGGCCACTGTCTCGCGAGCTTTACCCTAAGCAATTTCTCAATATTGCCGGCGACCAGTCAATGCTTCAGCACACACTTCAACGCCTGCAAGGCCTTGAAGAGCACTTGATGGATAGTAAATGCGATGCCCCATTCATTATCTGTAATGAAGAGCATCGCTTTATTGCCGCTGAACAAGCTCGATCAGCTAACATTCAACATAGTGGTATTCTGCTAGAGCCAGTCGGTAGAAATACAGCCCCAGCCATTGCGCTTGCCGCCCTAAAGGCTTTAAGTAAACCACCGCTTAATGAACAAAGCGCATCCGACCCTATCTTGTTAGTGCTGGCTGCTGATCATCACATCGCGAAAACCTCTGAATTCCAACAAGCGATTAGTCGTGGTGTTGATTATGCAAAACAAGGCAAGCTGGTGACATTCGGTATAACACCTAGCTCCCCAGAGACTGGCTATGGCTATATCAAGCAGGGAGAGCCTCTTTCCTCCAGTGCTCAAACTGATACTAATGGAACAGAGCAGCCAATCAGTCACGCCTTCGCCATAGAATGCTTTGTAGAAAAGCCAGACACAGCAACAGCAGAAGAGTACATCCGCTCAGAACAATACTTATGGAACAGTGGCATGTTCATGTTTAAGGCATCACGCTATGTTAAAGAACTCGCCGAACACCACCCTGAGATAGTAGCGGCTTGTAAACTCGCTCTTGCAACGCAAAATACCGACCTCGACTTTATCCGTATAGACGCTGAAGCATTCAAAAGCAGTCCAAGTGATTCAATCGATTACGCCGTGATGGAAAAGACCTCGCGCGCCGCGGTGATCCCGATGGATGTCGGCTGGAACGATATTGGCTCATGGTCCGCGATCTGGGATGTAAGCGAAAAAGATCAGCACAATAACGTCATTGAAGGTGATGTGTTAACCGTCGACTCTCAACACAACTACATCCATGCTGAAAATAAGCTGGTTGCGACGGTAGGTGTCGACAACCTGATTATTGTCGAAACCAAAGACGCTATATTGGTTGCAAATAAAGACAGGGTTCAGGGTGTTAAATCGATTGTCAGTCAACTAAATCAAGCGGGTCGCACAGAACATGTGCATCATCGTGAGGTGTTTAGACCTTGGGGTAAATACGATGTTATCGACCTAGGCAAGCGCGACAAAGTTAAACGTATCACCGTTAAACCCGGTCACAAGTTGTCGTTACAAATGCACCACCATAGAGCGGAACATTGGGTAGTCGTGGCGGGTACTGCGAAAGTGACCAACAATGAGAAAACCTATCTGGTTGAAGAAGATCAATCCACTTACATCCCTTTAGGTCATATTCACAGCCTAGAGAACCCAGGGGATCTCCCACTCGAGATGATTGAAGTACAAACAGGCAGTCATTTAAGTGAAGGCGACATCATTCGATATCAAGACAGTTATGGGCGAGACGTGCGCAAGCAACAAGTCCACTCATCAAAGCACAACCAAACGAAATAAAGCAGCGACAAATCGATGAAACCAACATTAGACCTAAACTGCTTTAAGAACAACGATATCCGCGGCGTCATTGGTAAACAAATCAATGAGCCACTCGCCTACCTGCTCGGTAAGGCATTTGGCGAATACGTCCTATCCGCTAAGCCTGAAACCTCACTCGATGGTTTGGCGCAGGTAGTGATTGGTCGTGATAACCGCAAAACCTCCCTGTCATTACAAGAAGCCATGACCAAAGGCTTAATCGAGTCAGGGATTACCGTCATTGATCTAGGTATGACTGGCACTGAAGAGGTCTACTTTGCGACTCGTTACCTAAAAGCGATTGGCGGAATACAAATCACAGCCAGCCACAACCCAATCAATTACAACGGCATGAAAATGGTCGGTGTAGACGCTAGCCCTATCAGTAAAAACAGTGGTTTAGATGAAATCAAACGACGCATTGAAGAACTTAATCAAGAGCTGAACTGCAATTTACCGTTCGTTCATGCACAACCAAGTAACTCTAGTAGATCGAACAGTATTCTTGCTCCGTACGTCGAGCACCTACTCTCGTACATAACCCCATCAAAGCTGTCACCGATGAAGATTGTGGTTAATGCTGGGAACGGTGTTGCAGGACATATCATTGATGCTTTAGATAATAAATTTAACGAACTCGGTGTCCCTATCACCTTCATCAAAGTTCATCATAACCCTGATGGAAACTTCCCAAATGGTATTCCAAACCCTTTGATTAGAGAGAACCAAGCAGCCACTCGAGATGCCGTTTTAGAGCATTCTGCCAACCTTGGAATTGCTTGGGATGGAGACTTCGACCGATGCTTTTTCTTTGATGAAAAAGGCAATTATATTGAGGGTTACTATATTGTCGGGTTGCTCGCTGAAGCATTTTTGTTAAAAGAGCCTAACGCCACAGTGTTGCACGATATGCGTATGACATGGAACACGATTGAAGTCGCCAATAAGCTTGGTGGGAAGGCTATTGCAGTCAAAGCTGGGCATGCGCTCATCAAAGAGAAGATGCGAGAATTAAACGCTGTGTACGGTGGTGAAATGAGTGCGCACCATTATTTCCGTGATTTTGGGTATTGCGATTCAGGAATGATTCCTTGGCTGCTTGTTATCGAACTGATGTCGAAAACTCAACAATCTCTTCACCAATTGACCAATTCGAGTATGGATAGATTTCCCTCTTCAGGAGAGATCAATCGTAGGGTTTCAGACCCAGAACAAGTCATGGCTTATGTGTTGTCGCACTATCAAGATAACGCCGTTGAGATCGATCACACAGACGGGCTCAGCATGAATATGGGCACATGGCGCTTCAACTTAAGAAAGTCCAATACCGAGCCATTAATACGCCTTAACGTTGAAACCAAACAAGATAAAGCTTTACTGTCACTTAAAGTCGACGAGTTACTGTCTTTTCTCATTTAAGAATACAGACACTTCCAGTTTTCAACTAAGATCCACAAAAAAGCCCTTATTAGCTGTTGCTAACTAAGGGCTTTGAATTTTCAGTAGCTTAATCGCTGACTGTAATTAGTCTATTTGTTACGACGAGCTTCAACAGCGTCTGCCAGCTGGCGAAGTACTGTTTCAGTGTCTTCCCAACCAATACACGCATCAGTAACAGATTGGCCGTACGTTGCAGCTTTGCCCTCAACCAGGTCTTGGCGACCTTCAACAAGATGAGATTCAATCATCACACCAAAGATAGCTTTGTCGCCACCAGAAATTTGTGCGCTTACGTCATCAGATACGTTCATTTGACGCTTAAACTGCTTAGAGCTGTTTGCGTGGCTGAAATCGATCATCACTTTTTGTGGAAGACCAGAAGCTGCTAGCTCTTCTTTAATCTTACCAACGTGTTCTGCGCTGTAATTTGGCTCTTTGCCACCACGTAGGATGATATGACAATCAGGGTTACCTGCTGTTTCAACGATAGCTGAGTGACCGTACTTAGTTACTGATAAGAAGTGGTGAGAAGCGCTAGCAGAGCGAATAGCATCTGTTGCAATCTTGATGTTGCCATCAGTACCATTCTTAAATCCAACTGGGCAAGATAGGCCAGAAGCCAGTTCGCGGTGAACTTGAGATTCTGTAGTACGTGCGCCGATTGCACCCCAGCTGATTAGGTCAGCAACGTATTGAGGCGTGATCATGTCTAGGAATTCGCTTGCCGTTGGCATGCCCATGTCAGTTAGGTCCAGCAGTAGCTTACGTCCTAGACGAAGGCCATCATTTAGCTTGAACGTATCGTTCATGTACGGGTCATTTATTAGACCTTTCCAACCAACAGTTGTACGTGGTTTTTCAAAGTAAACACGCATTACGATTTCAAGGTTATCACCAAGTTCGTCGCGCAACACTTTCAAACGTTTACCGTACTCAAGAGCAGCTTCTGTGTCATGAATAGAACATGGGCCGACAATAACAAGCAAGCGATCATCGCTCTCTTCTAAAATATTGTGGATCGCTTTGCGGCTTTCAAAGGTTGTAGAAGAAGCAACTTCTGTCGCTGGAAACTTTTCTAAAACAGCAACAGGGGGTAATAACTCTTTTACTTTGTTAATTCTTACATCATCAGTCTGGAACATTGCTTACTTCTTCCTTTTTTCTATCCTTGAGCTGAATGTACGCTGTCTCACGTCACTTTCTATCAGCACTAATCTTCTTGTTCCCTGTAACTTAACTAGTAAAAACTCTAGTTTCAATCACTAATTAAAAATAAACGCAATTTTTTTTGTGTTTTATATTTAAAACACCCTGTATACCATTATTTACACGCTATCGATTGCGTATTTTATAGCAAGGTAAGAAGAGCCATTCTTCAAGCTACATCATGCATGTAAAATTGTGTCGAACTCAAAAACAAAAAAGCTCACGTGATCAGCGTGAGATTTTATTTAATTACATTCTTTTCAATGGCTTGACGACACTATCAAGCCCTTCAATTTTCAGAGCAAGGCACAGTTTCAATAAATCGCCGAGTTCGCCAGACGGGAATCCCTTTTTATCAAACCACAGCAAATATTCTTCAGGTAAGTCAATCAGTGTACGACCCGCGTACTTTCCAAATGGCATCTGCATTCGAGCCAACTTAATCAGGTTCTCTTTCTCTAGCATTATTCGGTCTTTACTATGCGTCATCTATGTTGTGTAGAGTATCACCTAAACGTTCAACCCAATAGTTGATCGCGTCTTTGGCATCATCCAGCGAATCAATCATGGTTGAAAAATCTTTGTTACCCGCTTCACGGTCGATGGCTGCAAACAGTGGTGTGCCCTCTTGAGCATCACTGACCAATAACTCTACACTCGCACTCCCAACATTGGTGTGCTCACCAGTCGTGACCTTAGATATGGTTGACATCGCAAGGCCAAACGGCAGAACGCTGCTCGTTACAGCTAAGAGCGGATTGGGCGTTTCAACGTTACTCAGAGCGATACTCAAGCGGAGCGTTTTTCCTGTCGGTTCATCGACAATCGTTTTATGAGGCGATATTTTATCTTCCAAGCGCGCAACCATGTGCTCAGTGAGTTCCTGAATCTCTTCCTGATCCAACGAACCTTCTTCTGTTAAAACAAAAATTTGGTCGATCACTACAGAATCGTAGTCATCTAACTTGGATTTCAAACGCTGCGCGTCACGTAGCCCAACCCTTGCCCAAACCAAGTCGACGCCTCCGTCAGGCCCAGCCTGAAAATCTTCGTAGCTGGTAAATTTAGTAGCGGTTCTAATTGGGCCGCCTGCACAACCAAGCAAGAAAATGCTGGTTGCAACAAGCAAAAGGACTTTTAAAGGGTTCATAACGCACTTAGTCAAAATTAAGGAATCTAATTAAGTATGACATACCCTATGTGAAAAGGTTGTAGAAAAAGGGGGTTAAAAATCAGAGCTAACTCTAAAATTAATCATGTTGAACAGTGTGTGCGTACTCTACAATTACCTGATTTCCTTCAATATAAGCATTTTGGATCTCACCATCAACACTCATTCTACTTTTCAGGTAGACCACTTTAGGCCCCGATTCATTGACCTCTTTTAGCGAGGGGAATACATTCCTTGGTTCCAAATGAAGTAAACGACAAAAATGACTAATGAAAGACATGGTTAATGGCGTCTCCCCTCTTAGCACTCTTGAGAAATCAAGCTGGTTCATGCCTAGCTTTTTTGAAAACTCCATCTGCGTAATTCGCATTCTCGATTTTTGTGACATCCACGTTTGATACAACGCGTCTCTGTCTAGTTCTGTGAATTCCATACCGGCTCCTTTATATAACTCATACCAATCAATTGTCCGGTTTTTCATACATGGCGTGTCAGGGGTCGGTTAGTGGAAACCAAAGGTTTGGTTTTGATATGTGCACAATTGTTGTACAGAGCGAAGCGAAACAACCCAAAGTCATTCACTAAAACGATTAGATCAAATGCTTTCTTTATTTATATCAATAATTTATACGTTAACGAACTAAACATATAGCAAGTTAATTTGCATCAAGAATTAAAAGTTCGAGATTGGCATTCCACATTTCAATCGATTGATTCGCATTTATAAAACTGGTTGGCTACATTTCGATTGCTCAAACGCACTTCTGGCAAACTATTTGAAAGAATAGGACGCAAAGCCACCGGTCTGTCTACAAATATTCTGTCTATGATAGCGGGGCCGCCACTTAATAGAATTTAAGTGTAAATGCATGCCGGGGTGTTCTCTTTTTTGTCGGCCAAATACAGTAAGGACAAATAATGAAACAACTCCAAAAAAAATCACTCATCGCGCTATCGCTTCTTAGCGTAAGCGGTGCAAGCTTCGGTCACGGTTATGTCTCGGCATACAACAATGGCGTAGCTGAGAGCCGTGTTGCCCTATGTAAGTTCCCTGCGAGTGATACGCAAGAGAAAAACACCAACTGTGGTGGTATCCAATACGAACCACAAAGTGTAGAAGGCCCTGAAGGCTTCCCAGAAGTTGGCCCTGCTGATGGGAAAATCGCCAGTGCGCAATCTTCTTTAGCAGCAGCACTAGACGAACAAAAGGCAGACCGCTGGGTTAAACGCCCTATCAAGTCTGGTTCTCAATACTTCGAGTGGACATTCACAGCTAACCACAAGACTCGCGATTGGAAATATTACATTACTCAACCCGACTGGAATCCAAACCAGCCGTTGGCTCGCAGCTCTTTTGACTTAACGCCATTCTGTGTTGTTGAAGGCAATATGGAACAACCACCGATGCAAGTCAGCCACTTGTGTAATGTGCCAGAACGCGAAGGTTATCAAGTGATCCTTGCGGTATGGAATGTGGGTGATACTGCAATGGCTTTCTACAACGTTATCGATGTGAAGTTTGATGGCGACGGCCCTATCATCCCGGATTGGGATCAAGGCGGTCAAATCAACCCAACACAAGACCTGAATGTTGGTGATGCTGTTTATACTCGCGTATTCGACCAATCCGGTGAGAACGCTTCATACAGCACTGAGCTTGTGATTGAAAGTACTGAGCAAGGCAAAGCCAATAACTGGTCTTACGCTCTTTCTTCTAAAATCAATCAAGAGCAGACGCAAATCAAAGCAGGTCAATTGAATGACCAAGGCGATTTCGCACCCGTTTACGGCACGAATCCTGTTTATCTAAAAGCAGGCTCTGGCTTTAACAGTGTCGAAATCGGCTACAAGATTGATACTCCAGAACCCGAGCATGATCTTGAAGTCTCGGGCTTAGAATCAGAGTACATTATCGATGAGAGCCAACCTACTCAGCTTGATCTTACGTTAGCGGCAACAGGCGATATCCAAGCTGAGCTTACCGTGTACAACCATCACCGTGAAGCACTTGCATCTCAGAAATCGGATCTAACAGACGGACAAGTTGAAGATGTTCAACTGACTCTTTCTAAGTCTGAAGCTGGCCACCACATGCTTGTGGTTGTGACGAAAGATGACCAAGGTAACTTAGTGGATCAGAACACGCTTGATTTCCACCTAATGGACGAGCAAACACCGCCACCAGCAGGCGACTACGACTTCGTGTTCCCAGAAAGCATTGAATCTTACACTGCAGGAACAAAGGTTCTAAGCAGCGATGGTGGCGTTTATCAGTGTAAAGAGTTCCCATACTCTGGCTACTGTGTTCAATGGGCTCCAACAGCAACTCAGTACGAACCAGGTGTCGGTTCACACTGGCAAAGTGCTTGGAACAAAGTGGACTAAGTACTCGCTAGATACTTACTTTGTATTGGGTGAGTTTTAGTCATCAACCAAACAAAAACGGATGCCCAAAGCATCCGTTTTCTTATTCTGTAACAGCTGAAGCATCAGTTATCAAAGTAGATAGTGGTCTGCCAACAGAGCAACAAACAAGATCATGAGATGATAGATGGAGAACTTAAAGGTCTTCATCGCCATATTAGGCTCATCACGATATTTAAGTATCCAAGCGTGATAAACAAACCCGCCGTTGAGCACCAATGAAGCGCTCAGATATATCCAACTGCTCATGCCAACCAACACAGGCAATATACATACGATGCTAAGCAACAAGGTATAGAGCAAAATAGATGTTTTGGTGTAAGCAATACCATGGGTCACAGGCAGCATGGGGATATTCACTTTGGCATACTCATCACGACGATGAATTGCCAACGCCCAGAAGTGCGGAGGCGTCCAAATAAAGATGATCATCACCAACAACCAAGCATTTGAGTGCAGTTCATTGGTAACCGCCGTCCAGCCCAGTAGAGGTGGCATTGCGCCTGCAATCCCTGCGATCACAATGTTTTGTGGCGTCGCTCGTTTTAAGTACATGGTATAAATCACCGCGTAACCCAACAAGCTTGCAAAGGTTAACCAAGCGGTGAGTTGATTGACCCACACCATTAACGTGGCAAACCCAAGTAAGCCGATACCCGCGGCAAAGCTGAACACACGTGAACTGCTGAGCTCTCCTGACGGCAAAGGTCGTCGGTTTGTGCGAGTCATTTGCCCATCGATCTTTTTGTCGATCAAATGGTTAAATGCCGCTGCCGAGCCTGCCATTAATCCTATTCCGATCATTCCAAACAGAGTTTGCTGTAAAGGTAATCCGTTGGGCACGGCCAAACACATACCCACTAAGGCCGTTAGTAACATCAAAGCCACTACCTTGGGTTTAGTCAGCGTTAAATAGACCTTCCAAGTAGCTTTGTTTTTTGCAGCTATTTCGTTACTTAAAGCTGTGTCATTGTTGGCTGCTATCTTATGAGTTAAGGCTGCGTCTTGAGCCACCACTTCATACTGTGTTGACGTTCTACTGACCATGATTACCTCCTTGTAATACACTATTCTTCACCAAGCTTTCACTCGGTTTGCGTTGCCACACCACAAAATTGGTTACAACCATGCTGATGAGCAACATCGCTGCGACTAGGTTATGCAAAACCGCGACTGAAATTGGCAAGTGAAACCATACATTACTGATCCCAAGGCTGATTTGAGTAAACAACACTATTGCGACAATCATGCTCAGCTTTTGGTGAGGCACTTGGCCAAACTTCCATAACTGGTACACGACCATCAGCACCGTTAATGTCGCCACAATAGCCCCGAACCTGTGCATGACATGTATGGTAAGCCTCGCGGGATACTCCAACACACCAAACTCATAGTTATCGTGTCCGTGTTGAGCAAAATCGAACGCATTTTTGAAATCGAGGTAGCTCATCCAGTTACCTTCACAAATAGGCAATTGGGTACACACCAAAGCGGCATAGTTTGACGATGTCCAACCACCAAGCAGTATCTGCCCAACCACAATGAGTAACCCAAACAACGCCCAAAATTTAAGTGTTGGAGAATAAGAAGCCTCGCCAAAACGGCTTTGGAATTGAGACAAACGGCAGTAGAGCAGACACAACAGTGACAGCAACGTGAAACCCCCCATCAAATGCGCCATAACCACAACGGGCATCAACTTAAGAGTCACCGTCCACATTCCAAGCAAAGCCTGAAAAATCACAGTGGCAGAGATAAGTAATGGAAGACCAACTGGTGTGATGTTCTTTTTAATACACCAAGCTACAACGACAAAGATAAGCAACCCTAATGTTCCTGCAAAGTAGCGATGGATCATCTCTATCCACGCTTTGTCTGCTTCAAGAGCTCGCTCTGGAAATTGCAGATTGGCTTGACTCACCGCTTGGGCATCAGACGGAACGGTGATCTTACCGTAACAACCCGGCCAGTCAGGACAGCCAAGGCCAGCATCAGACAGGCGTGTATAAGCTCCGAGAACAATCACGGTAAGGGTTAACAAGATAGTTAATCTCATCACAAGCATCAGTAAATCAGGGGCTTTATTCTGCATCACTTATCTCCCTATACTTATTCCCTTTCGCTGCTTAAGCTCAAGCATTTGCGCCATCAACTACCCAACTCGTGACAGCTTAAGTAGCTTTCTTAAATCATGAATCATACCTTTGGATTGCCCGACTAACTGCGACGGTTCCGACACGCTTTTGTACTCCATAACCAACTGTCCTAGCGGGTCAATAATGACAATGGAAGCCGGCGAAAACTCGGTGCTTAACTGATCACCACCAGCTAACAAAGATAAATCAGGCTTGTTGAGCGAACCCGACAACGAGTTACCTTCTGAGACGAAAACAACGGCGGTCACTCGCTCTTTGTTTTTCCCTAACGCTAAGTAGCTTTGATTCAAATAATGAAGCTGTTGTTCACACAAGCTTTCGCACTCCATCGGTGCGATATACCCCACAACCCAACCCTCTCCTGCCATGGGTACCGTTACGCCAAAATCCGCTAGTGTAATTCTTGGTTCTACCAATTCGCCTGAGTTAGTGACACCTGACGTATACCAATTCTGATCCAACACAGTTTTGGCGATAATGGCTGGCAAAGCGAAAATTAAAACGAGTCCGATTAATACCAAGCGTCCTTTAGTACGACGGCTTCTGAGCTCAGCCATGTTTGCCTCGGTAATTTCCCTGTTCACTTGTGCTTGAGATTTATCCATCCTTATTCCTCGTGATAGGTGTTGCTTTTAGGTACCGATAGCCAATCAACAACATCAAAAACAAAAGTACCGCAGCCATAACAAACCATTGAAATGAGTAACCAAAATGCTTCTCAGACCTCATCGCCGTTGGACGCCATAACATTTCATAGGGCCATGAATCTAAACTCTGAGGTTGGAAGACAAAGGGCAGCACTTCTTGTCCTGTATACTGTGATAACGCTGCTATGTTTAGGTTTTGGATTCTATTCGGTGTCGTATTTTCTAAACCCAACTCATGACTTAAAGGATTAATTGAGCGTGTATACAAGCGCCCTGACATTTTGGTTGGTACAGTGATACTTCCTAATTGCGGTAGTTCTCTTCTGTCATTACTTGCCGGAACAAACCCAAGATCGATCAACAACTGTTTTTCAGCCACTAAGGACTGGTTTCCATCTTCAAAGCGAACCTCACCCAACATGTAAATCACATACCCTACCGTTCCTTGGCTTATCTGGTTGTCTAACAAGAGCATCAAGCCGCTCGTATTGACTAATTCAACATCAGCCTTTAACCCGTTTAGGGTTTGAGGATTTAATGACTCTTGACCAGATAAATCCAGCTCTCGCAACTCAGAAATAACGACACCTAAAGGTTGTGACGAGAGATGTGCTCTCTCAGCTAATTGCTGTTCATAACGTAATTTCTCGTTACCACGATCGAGTTGCCACAAACCTAACTTGATTAAAGCGCCGACTGAAACCACAGTTAAAACAACCGCTATCCAAAAACCTTTACTGCGGAACTTGTGTTCATCATCAATCAATCGGTTTGGAGTTATCACTATGGCGTCATCTACCTTTGTTCTGTTATTTAAAGTCGTCTTGGTCGCTTTGCTGTTTTTTATCGCTTTCAATTTGATGAAAGGCCTAATCCAAATCGCCTCGGGCAAACACAATGGAAAAAGACTCAGTTACTTCTTGGGGCGTCGTGTCATGTGGTCAGCCGTTGTCGTGCTACTTTTATTACTTGCTCTGGGATCAGGAGTGATAACTCCCAACCCTCGCCCCTATTAATCCCCTATAGGCTCAATCGTTAAAGTACATAAACAAACACAAACAGGCCCAACCAAACCACATCAACAAAGTGCCAATACCAACTGCCCGCTTGGAACGCAAAGTGGTCTTTCGGAGTGAAGTGGTCTTTCGCAACCCTTGCCAGCAACACAATCAAAAAGATCGTCCCTAAACAGACATGTAAGCCATGAAACCCAGTCAGCAAAAAGAAGGTATTACCGTAGATGCCAGACTGAAGTGTCAGCCCCATCTCTTGATAAGCGTGAAGATACTCTTCAACTTGGAAGAACAGGAAGAAGCCAGCCAGAACAATGGTTATCTCCAACCACACGATCAAAGCCATACGCTTATTTTGTTCAAGACTGATATGTGCCATGTGCAGCGTCACAGAGGAAAGCAGCAGGATAATGGTGTTCTTAAGCGGGATACCTTGCCAAGGCATGGCTTGTGTCGTTACGCCATCAGGGGTCGTCGTTAGTGGCCAAATTGATTGGAACATCGGCCACAATACTTCATGGGTCATTTCATTATTGCCCGCACCACCAATCCAAGGCACAGAAATCATTCGAGCATAGAAAAGCGCGCCAAAGAAAGCGCCAAAGAACATGATTTCGGAAAAGATGAACCAACTCATTCCTTGTCTAAAAGAACGAGAAATCTGCTCAGAATAGAGACCACTCAATGATTCTGTGATCACATTGCTAAACCAACCTGCGAGCATGTAAAGCAGCACAGCAAACCCGACTAACAACACCGCTTTGCCAAACACACCACCTGCGGCGTCGGTACCCATGTTTTGCACCGTCAAGCCAGCGCCAACCGCGACCAAAAACAGTGCTACAGCACCCACCAATGGCCAGTGACTTTGATGTGGAACGAAATACACTTCCTTTTTAGAACTCATCGCTCAACTCCTTATGTTGATACTGGTTCTGTAAATTCCTAGTTACTTGCGAGTACGTTAGGCTCAGATTTATTGGCCGCAGCACCCACCTCATTCGTGATATTGAATAATGTGTAAGAGAGCGTCAGCGTATGTATCGATTCTGGAATATCTGGCTCAATGTAAAATATCAAACCCATTTCTGCGCTCTTGTGCCCGTCCAATGGCTGCTGATTAAAGCAAAAGCATTCCATCTTATTGAAGTAGGTTGCCCCCATACCTGGAGAAACCGACGGTACGGCTTGGCCAACCAATGAGGCTCCAGAAAGGTTTTTGGCAATGTAGTTAGTTTGAACCACCTCACCAGGATGAACCTCTAACACTCGAACTTCAGGCGAAAACTGCCATGGCATATCTGGCTTGATGTGGGACATGAATTCGACTCGAACCGTACGAGAGTAGTCTGGCTGCATTCCCTGAGGTTGCACCGCTGAAACAGTATTAGTTTTGCCATTGATGCCTAAGGCCTCACACATGACATCGTAGAGCGGCACCAAAGCGAAACCGAAGCAAAACATCGCAACCACGCTCAACACCAAGTAGCCCGTCAGCTTTTTGGTCGATCGCTTATTAGACAGGCGCTTAGGTTGTTTTTTATCTTGATTGGGATCGCTTTGCTTATCACTCATGGTTCTGCCCTCTAATCCACTTTCGGCGGATGGGTAAAGGTGTGGTGAGGCGCTGGGCTTGGTACTGTCCATTCAAGACCTTCAGCTCTATCCCAAGGCTTACTTGGCGCAGGCTCTCCCCCTCTTACGCACTTAATCGCTAGCCATAAGAAAATTAGCTGAGACAACCCAAACGCAAAACCACCAATCGACACGACTTGGTTAACGTCAGCAAACTGAATCGCATAATCAGGAATACGACGCGGCATACCCGCTAACCCTAAAAAGTGCATCGGGAAAAACAGTACATTAACTGAAATCACCGACGTCCAGAAATGCCACAGGCTGAGCTTGTGGTCGTACATATGTCCGGTCCACTTAGGCAGCCAATAATAGGCAGCAGCCATAATCGAGAACACGGCACCGGTTACCAGAACATAATGGAAGTGAGCCACAACAAAATAAGTATCGTGGTATTGGAAATCAGCTGGCACGATAGCGAGCATCAATCCAGATAACCCGCCAATCGTAAACAAAACAATGAAGGCAATCGCAAACAGCATTGGTGTTTCAAAGGTCAAAGCACCCCGCCACATGGTCGCTACCCAGTTGAAGACTTTCACACCGGTCGGCACCGCTATCAACATGGTGCAATACATGAAGAACAGTTCGGCAAATACTGGCATACCCGTGGTGAACATGTGGTGTGCCCAAACCAAGAATGACAACAGTGCGATACTACAGGTCGCATAAACCATCGAGTGATAACCAAACAGGCGCTTACCACTGAATGCAGGGATGATGGCTGAGACAATACCAAAAGATGGCAAGATCATGATGTACACTTCGGGGTGCCCAAAGAACCAGAATATGTGCTGGAACATCACCGGGTCCCCACCACCAGCGGCATCAAAGAAGCTAGTCCCAAAATACTTGTCAGTCAGTACCATAGTCACAGCCCCCGCGAGAACGGGCATCACGGCTATCAGCAAGAAAGCGGTAATTAACCATGTCCATACGAACATCGGTAGCTTGAACCAAGTCATACCCGGAGCGCGCATGTTCACTATGGTTACGATGACGTTAATCGCCCCCATGATCGAACTGATCCCCATAATATGAACTGAGAATACAAATAGCGCGGTACTGTCTGGGCCATAAGTTGTCGAGAGTGGCGCGTAGAAGGTCCAACCAAAGCTCGGGCCGCCACCCTCTGTAAACAAAGATCCGATTAAGATTAGAAACGCAAAAGGCAAGATCCAGAAACTGAGGTTGTTCATTCTCGGCAGCGCCATATCTGGTGCACCGATCATCATCGGAATCATCCAGTTAGCCAAACCCGTAAATGCAGGCATTACGGCACCGAATACCATTATTAAACCATGGACTGTAGTCATCTGATTGAAGAAATCTGGCTCAACGAGTTGCAAACCCGGTTGGAACAGCTCCGCACGGATCACCATCGCCATTGCGCCGCCCGTTAAGAACATTGCAAAGCTGAACCACAAATAAAGTGTACCAATGTCTTTATGATTGGTTGAATACAGCCAACGAGCCCAGCCTTTAGGTGCCGCATGTGAATCGTGATCATCAACAGGCAAATCATTATTGCCCAAGGTGCCTTCCGCAGAATGGCTCAGTACTTGATCTTCTGCTGGAGCCGATTTCACCGGCTTATTGATTGGTGAACTCATAACTGATCCTTAGCATCATTTTGTGCATCATCCGTTGAGCTTTCAGAACTGCCTTCTTGCTTCGCCTTATAAGCGTTGATATCTGAGGCCTGAACAATATCGCCGGTATCATTACCCCAAGCGTTTCGTTGATAAGTTACTACCGCTGCGATCTCTTTCTCGGTTAACTGATTATCGAATGCTTGCATCGCCGTACCGCCACGACCATAAACAATTGTGTCGATATGAACATCCACATCACCAAGGGCAATAGGACTTCCTTTGATGGCAGGGAATGCTCCAGGAATGCCCTCACCGTTTGCTTGGTGACAAACCGCACATCGAGTTTTGTAAACCTCTTCACCGATGGTATTCAACTCCGCCAAGGAAAGTGACGCATCTAATGCATCTTTTGCGGCTTGTTGTTCGGCTATCGCTAACTCTTTCTGCTCCGCTAGCCATGCGTCAAACTCATCTTCTTCCATGGCATGCACCACGATCGGCATGAAACCATGGGCACGACCACACAACTCTGCACACTGCCCTCGGTAAACACCAGGCTCATCTATCTTAGTCCAAGCCTCATTAATAAAGCCCGGAATGGTATCTTTCTTAACGGCGAATGCTGGCACCCACCATGAGTGAATCACATCATCGGAAGTCATCAAGAAACGGACTTTACGGTCAACAGGCAGTACCAGCGGCTTATCAACTTCTAGCAGGTAATGCGCGCCTTTCACTTCGAGGCCTTCAATCTCTTTGTCACTGGTCGCTAGAAGGCTGAAAAATTCGACGTCTTCACCAAAATAGCTGTAATGCCATTTCCATTGTGACCCGGTGATTTTAACGGTCAGATCTGATTGGGAGGTATCTTCCATCGCTATTAAGGTTTTGGTGGCGGGTATCGCCATAGCGATGAGAATGATGATAGGGATGATGGTCCAAAGAATTTCGACTTTCGTGCTTTCGTGAAAATGGGCAGCAACTGCGCCCTTCGATTTCCTGTGCCTCAAAATCGAATAAAACATCACACCAAAAACAACAAAGGCAATCGCACAACAGATGTAGAAGATCAGCATATGAAGTTCATACACCTTACCACTGATCTCAGTGACGCCTTGAGTCATGTTGTAATCACTGCTAGCGTGCACTAAAGGCGATACTAAAAGCACAACAAAACTCTTCAAAAGCCACGCTAGCCTAACCAGTAATCTTTTCAAAAGATCTCTCCTTGTCCTTCCTAATTGGATACTTGCGACCTAAATGTCGTTGCGAACTGGACAACATTCATTGTTATTCCGGCTACACATGAAAAGGCTGAATCTCAATCTACAACTCACATGGAACTAGCCTGTGAGCAGGCTACTGACCTCATATAAACCCAAGAACTAATACGGTTCAAAAGCGTTGGAGGTTTCCATGAAAGATTCAAAAACGGCGAATTTGTTAAATTTTGTTATATTTATGTAAAAGGCTAGTTAGTGATATCCAATTATTCAAGGTAAGTTTACTTACTAAACAGTCAATTATTTGAAGTGGCTTAATCTACGTGCCCTCTTGCCGTTGGAATTTATTTTATATCGAGTTTTACGATTGCCTCCATGGAAATGAGAATCAATATCACTTAAATTAAATCAACGGTAAGTCATACAGACATTAATAGGTTTAGTGATTATGCAAGATGCAATGAATTGGTTAGCGAGAGACCCAGATCCAAGAACTCGTGAAGAACTTCAACACCTCATCGATGAGGGAATGCACGACGAACTTGAAGACCGCTTTACTCAACGATTAGAGTTCGGAACGGCAGGACTTAGAGGCAAAGTTGGATGCGGCCCAAATCGAATGAACCGTTTAGTCATACAGGAAACAGCAACCGGGCTCGGCCACTACTTAATCGAACATGTCGCTAATGCGACCATTCGCGGTGTGGTCGTCGGTTATGACGGCCGTTTAGATTCAAAGCAGTTCGCGATTGATACCGCTTCCGTACTCACGGCTTTAGGCATTAAGGTTTATCTAACCTCGAACGTCGCGGCGACCCCTATCGTTGCCTTTGGTATTGAGCACTTCAACGCCGCAGCTGCCGTTGTGGTGACGGCCAGCCACAACCCACCGGAATACAATGGTTTCAAAGTGTACTGGGAGAATGGCGCTCAAATCATTCCTCCTCACGATGCGGGTATTGCCGCTGAAATCGATATCGCATCGACCAAGCCGCTCCCTTTAATGAGCCTAAGTGACGCTGAATCGCAAGGAAAGTTGGTGTGGTTAACTGAAGGCTATTATCAAACCTACCGCGCTGCGATAAATCAGAGCCCATACGTGAGTGACGAGATCGAATCGGCGAACACCACCATCACCTATACCGCAATGCATGGTGTCGGCGCACAAATGGCTGAGGATCTACTTCACGATTCTGGTTTCCATAAGGTGTTCAGCGTCGCCGAGCAAAGAGAGCCCGATGGTAACTTCCCGACCGTCAACTTCCCGAATCCGGAAGAAAAAGGCGCGATGGATCTGGTGGTTAACTTAGCAAAAAGTGTCGATGCCGACATTGCTTGTGCCAACGATCCAGATGCAGACCGATTTGCGGTTGCAGTGAGAACAGATGATGGCTCATACAAAATGCTAACAGGTGACCAAGTCGGCGTGCTATTCGCTCATTATCTACTCTCAAAGCCGCATACCAAAAACCAATTAGTTGGTAACAGTATCGTATCTTCAACATTGCTTGAAAAAGTAGCTCAATCCCACGGGGCGACTTATTTCCAAACGCTGACAGGTTTTAAATGGTTAGCGAATATTGGCATGCAATTGGAAAATGATCAGAACGACTTCTTGTTCGCCTATGAAGAAGCATTAGGCTACACAATTGGTACTCAAGTACGAGACAAAGATGGGCTGTCTGCCATCGTTGTTTTCGCTCAACTGGTTGAAGAGCTCAAATCTCAAGGTCGAACGGTCTGGGATCTTCTTGCTCAGATATCGTTGGAACATGGTGTACACACCAACGCACAACGCAGTATCGCGCTTGACCCAGATTCACCATCGATTGGTTCTAAGCTCCGCTCGGCACAGCCTAAAGCAATCAACGGTGTCGCTATCTCTGTAATTGAAGATTTGCAGTCTTCTTTACGCTTCGTCATTGGAGGCAATACTGAAGCCATTAACCTGCCTGCAAGTGACGTACTCATCTATCATCTCGAAGATGGTTCACGCATTATCGCAAGACCTTCCGGTACTGAGCCAAAAGTTAAGGTCTACTATGAGACGGTGACAAAATTTGAAGGGACAGAAACCTACGAAGACACTCGCCTGCGCGGTGAGAAGTACATGGAGAAACTGATTGAACAACACCAACAAGAGTTGAATTCATAGCGATTTAGCGCGTTCAACATGTAACGGTTAAATATAAAAAATGGACGCTCGTAGCGTCCATTTTTGTCTCAGCGGCTAACCACGAGAAGATGTCTGATTTGATTCGTCTACGAAGTAAAGAAAGAAGACAACATCCAGATAGCTAACACGATGAAAACTCCGCCCATGACTTTCTGTTGATAGGTACGAAACTTCGCGTTTTCTACGAGAGATTTACCAATCGTACCCACTAACGCCACCAGCAAAAAGTTAAACGTTAAGCCGAGAACATTCAGTAATAAACCCAGAACAAGCATCTGCTGACCGGAAGTCGCTTCAATATTCGTCGACACAAACTGAGGCAGAAACATCACAAAGAAAACCAAGGCTTTAGGGTTAAGCAGGTTGCTGATCAGCGCTCGTTGATAATAGGCTTTTGCAGCAAAATTATCGTTTAACTCCGGCGCATTACCCTGCTCTGTTCGCAGGCAATCCCAACCCATCTTCAACAAGTACGCGCCGCCTAACAAATGGAGAGCTTTAAGCGCTATTGGGCTCATTGCGATCAACGCTGATACACCCATGGCCGCTAATACTGTCAGAATGATTCCAGAAGTCGCATTACCTAGGCTTGCAAACACGCCGACCTTACGGCCATAGCTCATGCTTGAACTCGCAATCAGTAACATATCAGGGCCAGGTAAAAGAAGAAGTGCAACAACGGCAGTCAGGTAGACAGGTAAAATGGTTAAGTCGATCATGAGGGTCAGCATTGATAAAAACGGAGGCGGATTTTATATCAATTACTAACACCCTTCCAGATGCAATCAGTTGTTCGACGTTTATTTAATCGAATTAAAAACCAACATTAAGCGACAAAGCCAATTTATTAACTAAATAGAAAAGACTAATTAACTTGCTACCCATTCGATCTCAATCAATGTCGTATCGCCACACTTTAGGCGACCAAGGAAGATATCGCCTCGATGTACGGCCCCAACACCTTTTGGCGTACCTGTCATCACAACATCGCCGTCTAGTAAGGTGGTATAAGAAGACAGCTCTTCTAGGATAGTTTTTGGAGAGTAAAGCATCTGCTCAACATGTCCTTTCTGAACACGAACACAGTTAATAAACAACTCTAGGTTTAAGTCTGCAAGGTCTAAGTTATCAATTGGAACAAAGTGACTAAATACGGCTGAGCCATCAAAAGCTTTGGCGCGTTCCCAAGGTAAGCCTTTCGCTTTTAAGCTACTTTGCAACTCACGCTTGGTGAGGTCTAACCCTAAGCCCACGGCTGAGTATTGGCCATTTTCAACGATAAAGCAGATTTCAGCTTCATAGTGCAGTGCTTCTTGATGAAACGAAGAAAGAGAGGAAGTCACGCTGGTGCTTGGTTTATTAAACACCACCATAGAGTCAGGAATCGCATTGTTAAGTTCTTCAATGTGATCGACATAGTTACGCCCAACACACAGTACTTTTGTTGGGGTTGCTGTTCGTTTCGACTTCATCAGCTGTTCCTGATCGACAACGCTGCTCATAGTTTATCCCTGAACTATTTTTAGAGAGCAGAGTTTAGCGCATCATAAAATGAGAGTCTTCGACAAGATGATTACCGATCTCTAAATTCTGATCTTGAGCTCAATTCGATGATTTGAAAGCGTTTATACGAAGGTCGCAATAGTGCGAAATCACCATTCAAGACAAAAGCCCAAAACGAAAAAAGCCCTCTCTAACCAAAAGGTTTGAGAGGGCTTAGCATGGTGTCTAGGACAGTATCCTAAAAGGTAAACCTAAGGAGTAAACACTATGCTAAATCAGTCTGCGACTTATAGGTAGTAACGAGCACCAAGTAGCCATTGGTCGTCAGCTTTCTCTTTGTACTCACCAGAACCTTGTAGGTCGAATTGGTAACCAGCGAAGCCTACGAACTGAGATGTGAAGTTGTATTCAGCTTGTAGAGCAGTTGTAGCAAATACTGTTTCGCTCATCTTGTCATCTTCTACAGCTTCGTAGTTAACGCTTAGGTTAAGGCTGTTAGCTAGTGCGTAAGATGCTAAAAATTCGTAACCTGTAGACTCTGAAATAACGCCAAACTTACCATTATTCATGTAGTTGTTCGCTGCGTATACAGCTGCAACGTAAAGACCTTCAGAACCGTATGAACCGTAAGTTGCACTTAGTACATTAGAATCAGCAGTCTTTGAATCAGTACCAACATTAGCACCAGTACCGAAAGTAACGTGACCAGTATTGTAAGCGTAGTTCACAGAGAAGTTAGCGATATCGTAGTTCAGAGCGATTTGACCGCGGTTACCGTACTTATTCTCTGAAGCAACTTCGTTGTATTCTTCGTCAGAAACCTTACGACCTTGCCATGCAACGCCAATTGCTAGAGAGCCAGCGTTACCGAAATCCACAGCGTTAGCGTAGCTCACCATCTCTTCAGCACGACCAGTACCTAGATTACCGTGATCTTCGTAGATGAAGTCATTCGCGAATGCGATTGGCATATCAGCAACACCAGCAACGTTGTAGTAAGGTGCCCATTGAGTACCTACTGCTGCACGACCGTAATCATCGTGAGAAAGGCCAACGTAACCAAGACGAGTTGTGAATGACTGATCACCACCGTCTAGCATGTTTAGCGCCCATTCACCTTTAGCATCAGCAGTAAAGCCGTTACCAAGTTCATGAGTTGCACCGAAGTTGATACGTGGAGAAACAGTTTCTACACCGATGTCGTCGCTGTTAAGGCGGTCATCGCTGTTTACATCACCAACTGCAACTGAAACGTGGCCGCCAACAGAGAATGTTGTGCCGTCTTCGTTGTAAAGTTCTACTGCAACTGCCTGTGTACCAAATACTGCACCAGAAATTGCTAGCGCTAAAAGTTTCTTATTCATTGTCATATCCATTATGTAACTGGGTGAGTTATTCACTAACAACCTCGTGCTTACGGAGAAGTTGTTACCTGCATTTAACAAGTAGCCAAACCCTAATATACGAATGACAAGAAAGTTGCATTAAAATATATAAAATAAAAAAAATCGCACTATAAAAAACAAAAATACCCTTTAAAACAGTTGATTAACAAGACAATTGCTGGGATCTCCTTTCATTCTTTGAGATAAATACTTTGATTATTTTTGATTTTATAATCACTAAAAAAGCATTAAAAATCTAAACCCAAGGTAACTCATCAGACCATCGAGAGGCTCGCCTTTGCCTTTGAAACATTTTGTAACACGTAGAGCTCAGCTGAAATATTTAGCTTTGTGAAACAAATCCCAATATGAGCTAGGAAAAATCGTTCAATAGAAAGTTCATTAGAGAAAAACAAAAAAAGGGCAACCAATCAGCGACTGGTTGCCCTTCATAACTCATCATTGAACTCTTATTTGAAGCAAACCTCAGCCCAACGAGCTAAACCTGCAGTTACTGAACCGAAGTAATTACCACTCACAATCGGTACATTCGGCACAGCTTGTTGTACGGCTTCACGAAGTATCGGTGAACGAGCGGAACCACCCGTCATGTAGATTACGTCTGGCTTTTTCTGGCCTTGTTGAATCGCTTCTTTAACCAACTCAATCATCTTAGACTTTGGTGTTTCAATCGCTTCAACCATCTGTTCGACTGAGATATCTACCTCGACCAGTTCAGAGGCAACATTAATCGCAGCACGATATTGAGGGGATTCTGCCAGCGCAATCTTGGCCTCTTCCGCTCTACGCACAATACCGTAACCCAAAGTGTCGTGATAAACCTTCATCAAACGTTCTAGCTTTTGAGGCTCTGACGCTTCTTTACGAAGTAATTTTAATGCCGCTAGGTTTTCTCTTGAATAGAAGTTCTTTTGAGCTTCAACATTATTAATCGCAATTGGGTTCCAGAATTGAGTCAGTGGCATATCAATACCCGAAATGCCTTTGCTGCCCATACCAAAAGGTGACATCAGTTGTTTGAATGCAAGATAGATATCGAGGTCATTCCCCCCTACCCTTTGCCCACTGTGTGCCAACAAGCTCTGGGTACGATCCGCTTTACCAGACCACGTTGGTCCCATTTCTAATAATGAGCAATCGGTGGTACCACCGCCAATATCAACAACCAATACTGTTTGGTTTTCAGTTAATGTGCTTTCGTAATCAAGGCCTGCGGCTACGGGCTCAAATTGAAAAGCGATATCAAGGAAACCGGCACGCTTAGCTGCGCGAGACAGTATGTCTTCAGCTTGTCTGTTCGCCTCTTCACCACCTCGACCGTGGAAGTTAATTGGTCGGCCGATAACAGCTTGCTTGATCTGCTCTTGAGTCGTGAGTTCGGCTTGATTCTTGATATTTGCCATCATGGCGCACACTAAATCTTCGAAAAAGCTCACCTGCACATCATGCAGTCCACTCGCGCCAAGGAAAGATTTAGGGGACTTAACATAATAAACATCGCGAGGGTCTTCTAAATATAAGTCCAACGCAGCCTGACCAAATGCCATGTCTTCTGGCACTAAGTCGATACTCTCTTCTCTGTTCAGCGCAATCGCACGTCGTAGTACTTGCTCACCGATCGCATCACTCGGCTTGATATTCAAGTGGCGGAATAGATGTTCAGAAACACTCTCACGAGTAGGCGCAAACACGGTTGAGGGAATATAGTGGTTGTTACCTTCTAGCGGTAACAGGCTTGGCTCTCCATTAACCATCGCCGCGACAGAACAGTTCGCTGTTCCATAATCAAATCCAATAAACATAATATCCCCCCACTCAACAAAAGGGGCGAGATGCTACATGAAAAGCCTAAAAATTACGAGGTCATTTCTAAATTTAACTGAGTAATTTCTTAGCTTAACGGCTCTTCAAGAAGAAACAAATATGCTACATTTCAGCCCAAATGAATCACAGGTTAGAGAAATGAAAACACCTTGCCGAGCGGCTTGTAAAAATAATGGCGGAATGTGTAGTGGCTGCTTTCGAACAATGGATGAAATTATAGGTTGGAAAGGCTTATCTGAAGAAGAGCAAACGTCGGTTATGGATAATCTTAGTGGCGCGAGTTCGACTCACCAATGTCCACAGTGTAATGAGCCAGCTCAATGCGATATCAGTGCGGGCAAAGAGACGTGTTGGTGTTTTGAGTTAGAAAAACGAGATACTAGCGATATTCCAAAGGCTGGAGTTTGTATGTGTCGTAAGTGCTTGTCTGCCCTGCCCGTTCAGTAGTTTAGAGCCCATTTAGTAAGTTACTGGATAGCAAGTTACTAGCCAGTTCAACATAGACAAAAAAAGCGAGAGGTTGTTTTCTCGCTTCAAAATACTGAGATTAAATTTCGACCTAATCGTTACCTGGTTAGTGTCTACTTCACTTTTGCAACCAGCGCAGGCTGAGAAAACTGGATACCATTCCAGCCATGAACCATAAAGTTACGAATATTTTGATGGTCGCTGTTCTCAGGAAAACCTAGCACGTCGTTACGATAAAATTGACCAAAACAAGCAAGTGTTTGCTCTGCTGATAGGCCTTGCTCTAAACCAAAAGCAAAAATCTTACACGAACCATTATTCTGCCCTGCAGCGTTCACTACCTCACCATTGCGAAATTCGCGCTCAGAAAAATCATAGTGAGCTTCGATCACTTGCATTGTATCTTCAAATTGCACGGCCTCTGGGGTTTCAGCCAGAGTATTCAATAAGGTTTCCAGTTCCATTTACTATTTCTCCATCAAGTATATATCTGTCAGCAGTGTATCTTGTTTTACGACAAGAGTAAGCCGTTGTTTACTTGAGATAGCGATTCACTTTTTTGTTGTACGCTGCTAATTACTTCAATGAAACTAATGACATAGTTTTATCAGGGCGTTATATTATTTTATCAAACGATTAACATTGTTCAGTAACGAATATGCATAAAGATAAAAACTTAGAACTGTTCAGATACCTAAAGCCAGGTACAAAAACAGCAGGTGTATTGGAATTTGGCCCAGACGACTCAATCCAGATCAGTACACTTTATATCGGACACAAAGAAGATCAGTACCTCATCCTAGAGCTTACGCAAAAAGCGACAGAAGCACTGACGCTGAGAAAGCTCACAAACGTTGATATTATTGTTCGTGCGATTACCGACACCGAACTTGGGCACATTGTCGCGTTCAAAACCAATGTACTGGCTCATATCACCTCTCCAGCACATCTAATCTTCCTTCGCCCACCCTCAAACTTTGCAAGCAAGCCTATTCGTGAACACGAAAGGTATAAAGTACGTCTCAGCTGTGAAGTCACTTTTGATACCTTGTCGCTGGATGCCACACTAGTCGACTTTTCAGCGTCAGGGTGCGGTATCTATCTTACCCAGCAATCAGATATTGATGTCGGCTGGAAGATAAAAGTCAATTCTGACTTAAATGAGTACTTAGATGACGATCTTGTCTACAAGGTGGTAAGTAAGAAAAGGCAAAGACAAGGCTGGCTGCTAGGTATCCAATTCCCTGAAAACCTAGATATGAGTGATGAGTTGAAAACGCTGCTATTGGAACAAGCCTTTGTCGCTGGCTCGATATAAAGGCAGAAAATTAGTTACTTCTCTTCAACAGACTCCATTAAAGAGCACTAAGTTAAAGCCTAGTGCTCTGTGTCATTCCAGTATGAGTTTTTGAAATGAACAAACGCTTGGTGGAGCGACTCTTCTTTAATCGGCTTTACAATCACGTAATTCGCCCCTGCGGCCATAAAGCTGTCTCTAGTTGACTCTTGAGCATCAGCGGTACACGCATAAATAGGGGCTGACACACCAATCTCACCTCTTAGCTGCTGAGTGGTTTCAACACCACCGAGATTAGGGAGTTGGTTATCCATCAAGATCAAGTCATAGGTAATCGTCTTAGCCATCTCAATCGCTTCTAAGCCATCTTTTACCCAGGTGACGACCATGCCATATTTCTTACAGAAAGCCTGAGCAATAAAGGCGTTGGTGTGATTGTCTTCCACCAGCAACACATTCAAAGGTCGACTAAACAACGCCTCTGGCTCAACCTCAGCTTGTTGCTTAGCATCGACTAATAGCGGCTTGGCGTGTACGACTACAGGAATTTCTATCGTGAACTCTGAGCCTTGACCTATCACGCTGCGGACTTGAATGTCCCCTTCCAGCATATCGACCAGATTTTTTACAATTGTAAGTCCTAAACCAGTGCCACCATATTCACGAGTGGTGGTCTCTTCGGCTTGAACAAAGGGTTCAAAAACAGCATCAATTTTGCTTTCATCAATACCAATGCCAGAATCTTTCACTCGAACGATCAAGCTGGCGTGATCGGAGTTAAAGATACTCTCGAGCTCAAAGCTGACGGAGATACCGCCTTGATGAGTGAATTTAAAAGCATTACTCAACAGATTAAACATGATCTGATTGAGGCGTACTTGGTCGGTATTGATTTCAATGTCATCAACTAAGTGATTCACAATGGTAAATTCGACGGATTTATCTTCACACAGCGGTCGATAGATGCTGTCTAAGGTATTAACTAACTCCCCTAAACGGAAGTCTTTCTTTTGAATATTAAACTGCCCTTGCTCAATCTTTGAGAAGTCCAAGATATCGTTAAGTACCGCCAGTAAATGTTCCGCACTATTACACAGTACATCCACCTGCTCGCGATTATCTTCATTGTGCATAGAGCGCTTGAGCAGCTGAGACACACCGAGAATACCGTTGAGCGGCGTGCGAATCTCATGACTCATCTTAGCTAAGAAGTCTGCTCGCACATTCGCAAGATGCTCAGCTTCTTCTCTTGCTCGATCAGCCTGTCTTTCCGCCTCGATTAGCTTAGTAATATCTTGCCCTTGTACCACCACTCCTGTGATGCCGTGTTCCACGCGAATAGCAGACATGTTCCAACGAAACACCTTTTCACCAATGGGTACGTTAATACCCGTCAGTTTAGAACCCTGAACCACCATTTGAATATTAGGCAGCATTCGCTGCTCAAACTCTTGGGCAATTGGACCATAATTGTCATCAGCATCGAACAACGCCATGCGAGCGGCGGGGTTCATCTGAATCAAATCGCCTTTTTCAGACCAAACTAAGATAGGCGAATGAGCAAAGTTAAAGAGATCTTGGAATTTTTGATTCTGTTCAGATAAGCGCTCAAAGGTGTCTTCAAGAGTACAACCAATATGATGAAATTCGAAAATGTTAGAGCCATCGAACTTGTTGTACTTTTCGCTAGCACTTGCCGAACGAGTAAAGTCCATTAGCTTATCAAGCTCGGCTGAGACTCTCTTTTGAATCCAAGTTCGAGCAAAAAAAGACATCAATATGATCACCACAATCACCACGATGATCGCACGCTGATAATTCTCTTCTAACGCAATGAAATTATTATTTTTTTGAACAGCTCGAATGATTAAAGGAGTTTCAACAGCATTAATCTTAATGGTTGCGATGGTAACGAAATGACGCGGCAACTGTTCGTACATTTGGTAATTGAGGATGTCAGTAATGGTGTAGCTTTCATCACCACTGAATGTCGATGTCACCGGTGTACCGTGCGCTTCAATCACGATATTTTCGCTATTACTGCCCTGTTGGATTGACTCAGCCAAAGAGAAGTTGTTGTCAAGCACAATGGCGATATAGAGTTGACCAAGGACTTCCCCAGTAGCGTTATCAACAATAGGGGTACGGCGAGCCAACAAGTGACGCTTACCTATATCTGTCCTCAGTTTAATAAAATGCCAATTACTGCTGAACGAAACCTCATCAGAAATATGCTTTAAGTTGGACTCATCCAAACCATAAAATTGACTGTTGCCGTCTTCCCAAGCCAAACCATCGTGGGTTGAGACAAAGCGTAAATCTGGTGCATGATCCGGTTCACGTTGGTCAACACCAAAGAAAAAGTAGCTCAGAGTCTCGTCATTACCCGTATCAAAGTACTCTCTGAGAGTTTCACTGTGTGAGCTACTGTCTTGATGGATTTGCAGCACCGACAAACGATAATCAAACATGTTTTGGATCAGGCTTGAGGTTTGCTGTACCGTTCGATTCGTCTCTTGCTGTACGATATTACTGCTGGTTTCATAATTATGAATAAGCACGCCAAGTGCCATCACGCCTATCACCAAAATAACGATACGCGTAATGAGTCTAGCTAAAGTGTTTCTAGGTGTACTGGCGTAACTTTTCTTCATTAGTGACCTGAGTACCTAAATGCTCGCTGTTTAAGTTCTGAAATACGTTCTGGGGAATCTTCCTTGGTGACAATTTCAAATTCACCAGAGTAAACGGTAGGCACTTCCAAACCGGCTAGATCCCACTTGATCGCCTCTGCCATTGCAATGCCTGTATCGTCGTTCATACGCATGACAGTAACATCTAGGTCGCCCCTTGCAATGGCTTCAAGTTCAGCAGAGCCGCCTCCCCAACCATTCACTAAGATGTCTTGGCCCGATTCACGAATCGCTTCCGCAGCGCCCAGAGCGACATCCGTTGAACATGCATAGATAAAGTCTAGATCCTTATCGTTCTCTATGCTGATTTTAGCCGCTTGGTAGCCACTGTCTTTGTTTGATTTTGTGTAAAACGAAGACTTAAGGGTAAAGTTGGTAACCGTATTCACTTCATGGATAAAAGTATCTCCACGCGCATCACTGATATAGCCTTGTGAGTAATACAAAACAGAATACTTACTGTCTGGCGGACTTACTTGTTTAAAATAGTCCGCCAGTTTTAAGCTGCCTGTCGCATGGTCAAAACCCACATACATAAATGGCTGTCTATCTGCCCAAGCTCGCACTGGCGTCGTGATATTTTGAAGAATCAGTTTGGTGTCTGTAGAGGTCAACACGTGCTCGATAAACTTGCGGTGGCGCGTGGTATCTAGCGTGAAAATCAAATAATCCGTCTTGTTTTCAATCGCTTCTTGCAACGAAATACTCTGCTGCGCGAGATCGGCATTAATACGGGTAAATACTTGATTTATTTGGTAGCGGATCTTCAGCCTATCGAGACGCTTCTCAAAAGCTTGAATATTACGAACCCAGTAATCCGAGATCTGTTGGCCCGGATACACCACGGAAATCGTAATTGGTTCGTCTTGGATTCTTCTCAGTGGCACAGGGTGATTTTGTACAGCCTCGACCATTTTATCGGTCAATGCTCTTTGTTCTGGAAAAGTGGAAAGATAATCTTGGTATTCCCAGTACCTATTGAGGACATGAGTACCATGGGAAAGAGCGGACGCAGAAAATACGGCAAGTCCAAACAACATCAGTAAACGTTTCATATTTTTCTCGTTTTATATGAGCTACTTTGGCTCATTTTTTAACCTAGCATGACACCATCTCTTTGTATGGCTAGTGGATATTATGTAGGACAACGATGATAAATGATAGCGTCTAACACTAATTAGAACGACATTCTAAATGAGCAATATGTTAATTTGGAATGGAGATTAAGAACAACGAGTTAAATTATGATTTCAGCCCATTCACGGTAAGAGTAATTACCATTTAAATTCATAAGCTTAGCTAGAGCTATTATAGCCCCTTACACTATTAAGATTTAATCAATAACAAACATTTTAGCAATGAATTATGAGACTTCGATATATTGAATTTGCTCTTCTTGCCACTCAATGATTAGTTTGAGTGATACCAGTTTTTCTTTGCGGGATTTGGGCAACTGCTTGATCGCGTATTCGGTTTTCAACGCCTCACTTTTTGAGCCAACACCAAAGCTCCAAACCAGCTTAAGTGGGCCTTTACCTTTTAAAGCTTTGGCGCCTTTACCGGTTTGATGTTGTTCAAATCGACGTTCTAGATTGTTCGTCACGCCACAATAAAGGGCATTGTGACGATTGCGGATCAAGTACACGACCCAATCCGCATTTTTATCAGCATCTGACATTTAAAGCAGTGATTCAACCAGAGCCTTAAGCTCTGCCACTTCTGCTCGTAGGCTTGCAACTTCAGACTCAAGCTCTTCAAACTTTTCACTCGTTGCAGAGGGGGCAGCCGCGCTTACTGATGCCATCGCAAACGCTTCAACGTCCACTTCACCGCTCAACAAATGCTGGTAGCGTGATTCACGTTTACCCGCTTCGCGTGGCAGCTTCACAACCAAGGCACCTGCTTCTCTTGCAGCGAGTTTGTCTAATGTTGCTTCTACTTCTTTCACATCACTAAAGTTTGCAAGGCGACCCGTTCGAGTACGAAGTTCACCGGGTGTTTGCGCACCGCGCAGTAACATACAGCAGATGATTGCACGCTCTTGCTCTGTAAATTGCAGATCGCCGAACTCAGTGTTGCAGAAACGATGCTGATACTTATTAACACGGCTATTGAAGCTGCTCTCATCACTCACCATGCGACGTCCGATTAAACCATCAACTGCATCTAAAACATCTGACTCAGAAAGAGAGAGAACAGGTTCACGGTTACTCTTTTGATTACATGCCGTGGTTAAACTGTTCAGTGTCAGTGGGTAATGATCGGGAGTAGTGACTTCTTTCTCGATCAAACAACCGATAATTCTCGCTTCAATTGGGGAAAGTACTGTGTTCATCGTTTTTCCTTTTTATTATTTTGATAATTCCATCTCAACACCTAACAATGCAGTAACTAGTGTTCAGACAAAATTGGTACTCGTTTCTTTCTGCCCTGTTCATCAATCATTATGATCTTAGAACGGTTTAGCTCTATTTCCACGACTTCCAAATAAGTACGCTCTTGTACATACGCATCACGAAGCTTGTTTTGTTCTGCTGAAGATTCAGTGACATTGTCGTCCAATTCTTCGTTTTCCAATTGTTGTTGATTCATTTCACATTTCGTATCAATGCAGTATCTACATGGGATACTAACTTGAACGGTAAGATAAAAACAATCACACATCAGCGAGAGTGACGAATAATTAAACAACCTTACTTTTGCTTTGATCTAAAGACTGTTACATCATCAATTGATGTGCTTTAATCAGAAGCAGACAACGTATTTGACGAATAGGAAAAGGAATCTATGAGCAGCGTATTTGAAATTGTTAACCAAGCACGACGTAAGAACAAACTTAAGCGTGAACTTTTAGACAACGAAAAGAAAGTTCGTGACAACCGTAAGCGTGTCGACCTTCTTGATAACCTACTTGATTACATCAAGCCAGAGATGACTCACGACGAGATCCTAGGCATTATCAAAAATATGAAAGCTGACTACGAAGACCGTGTTGATGACCACATCATCAAGAGCGCTGAGATTTCTAAAGCTCGCCGTGACATCAGCCGTCGCATTCGTGAACTGACAGAAGAAGACAAGCAAATCCAAGGTAAGAAGTAATCTAACCTCGCTAATTTACTTGTAACAATGTTAGTAACCCACTCTTAGTAGTGGGTTTTTTTTACCTAAACTCCAGCGTCTATACTTAAGCATCTAAACCTAACCGTCTAGGCTTAAACGTACCTAAGCAAAATGAATGAAACTCAACAGCAGTATCAAACTAAATAACGAGTGTACACTAGCGATGGAGAGACTTTATGTACGGAAGTATTCTGATTACCTTGGCGTTATCAACGACACAACCTTACCCTGAAAAATTTGAGAAACTTTATACCGAAGAAACCGAAATCACTTATGACGATCTCGTGGTCGATGTTCATGGCTACAAGGTTCCGACCCGATCAGCATTTCGAGGTTGGATGCTCCTCAATCACGCTCAAGACCAAGTGAGAGCAATAGGACAACAACTCAAGGACAATGGCGTTACTCAGAGCATGCCTCTGCATCTCGTTCTATTGCAAGGGACGGATTGGGCAATGAGTAATACAACCTTGTTTACCCTCCCAAATAAGAAACATGTGCCAAACATGATCAATACCCTGAAGTACATACAACAATATATTGAGCCTGAAATCGGTGTTGTTATACCAGTATCTGGAGAGCGAACCGATATCTACAATCAACAAGCTGGTGGTGCACTGCGAAGTAAGCACTTAGAGTTTTGTGCCTTAGACCTAGTGCCTGCAAATGACATTACTCGCGAAGATCTACACGTGAAACTTAAAAAGATTCATTCGGAATTCGGGCAAAAAAATAATGTTGGGCTTGGTTTATATTCAGGTGTTCGATTCCACATCGATACTTGTGGGTTTAGACAATGGTAAAGAAACACGATCAAGTCATAAAGACCTGCAATTCGCACGTGTCACTTAGACTCTAAAAAAAAGCGAAATTACATAAGATTATGATTTTAAATGTAAATTAAAACTGGAACGCTAATTGATATTAATAACAAGTATCATAATTATTAATAGCAATTAGGAATTCAATATGAAGACGATGACTCAACGCTTTCAAACTCTGCTTTCTGTTTCAAACTTCAGTCTAGCTATCACAACCTTACTTATGCTTCTCAGTATTATTGTTGCTTATCCAATGGCCGATCACTTCTCACTGCCAATTCAAATCGTCGCCCACATCAGCACCATCTTAGTCGCAGCCTTGCTGAACATCAGCTATGTCGGTCGTTGCCTTGCACAATACAACCTTGGATTGGAAGTTCGTTAAGTAGCGCCGCGCTAGCCTTGATACGGGAGCCCTAGACAATATCAAGGCTACTGAAAAGATCGTACAGCTGGTGAGATTTATAGGGTTTAGGTAAGTAGGCGTTCATACCGGCTTCAAAACAATCTTTGATGTCTTCTTCTAGAACACTGGCGGTTAAAGCTATGATGGGTAATGGTGTGACTTGTTGATCGGCTTCCCACTGACGTATCGCACGAGTCGCCGTTATGCCATCCATAACAGGCATCATGCAGTCCATTAAGACTGCATCAAACTGAGCACCCTGGGTGATGACATCCACCGCTTCTTGGCCATTACTGGCAATCAAATATTCATAACCCGCTTGCTCAAGGAAGAAGCTCGCTATTTTTTGATTCATCAGATTGTCTTCAACGATCAAAATGCGTCGATTCAGAGAGCGAACTTCTTCATCTTTTGCTTCCACTTGAGGCGTTTGCTCTTCGCCCACATCGAGAGATTGTAAGCTGGTTAAGAAACGTCGGCCCAAGAATGGCAAGGTATGAGTCGAGTGGACCGTTTCTCTGATTAGGTTGGTTTTAAATAGGTGATGCTGACAAACGATGACGCGAGCAAGAGGATATATCACCTTCAACGTCGCAAGATCTTTTTCCATAGAGTGGTGCAAGGTATGACAATAAAGTATGAAGTCACTTTCTTTTACACTTTCACTAAGGGCAGCAATGGATGACACCACATTGGCTCGAACATTCAAACGCTCACACTCTTTAACGAGCTGATCGAGGTAATTGAAAGAGTTCGAGATGATGGTCGCTCGGCTCAGGTTATCGAAAGTTTGAACAGGCGCTTCTACAACATCGACATACAAACAAAAAGTGAATGTAGAGCCCTCTCCTTTCACTGAACGCGCGGTAATGTAACCACCCATCAAATCAACAAGCTGTCGACAAATCGCAAGCCCTAACCCCGTACCGCCAAATTGACGGGTAATGCTGCCATCTTCTTGAGTGAAAGGTTCAAATATGGACTCTAACTTCTCGGGCTCAATCCCAATCCCGGTATCAGACACGCTGCATTCAAGCTTGCCCCTGCCCATAGACATAGGTGTATAAGCAATGTCAGTTGTAATTGTGCCCTTAGACGTAAATTTGATGGCATTAGAAAGCAGATTGGTCAGCACCTGTCTCACGCGGTACTCATCGAAAAACAGTTGTGACGGCGTTTGATAATCGATATTGATGTCGAGCTCAATATCCTTACTTATCGCTTTCGACTGAATCACACTCACAGAGTCATAAACCGCTTCTCGCAAATCAGCATTGTGTGGTGACAACATCAAGTTACCCGACTCGATTTTAGACAGGTCGAGTATGTCATTCAGCAGCACCAGTAAAGAGTGAGAGGACGATTCGATATCCCCCAGTACTTCTTGTTGATTTGGGCTCAGTTGGCTTTGAGATAAGATCTCAGCCATGCCAATGATCCCGTTAAGTGGCGTGCGTATTTCATGTGACATATTTGCTAAGAATGCGCTTTTGGCTTTGTTAGCCGAAATCGCGTCTTCTTTTGCTGTTATCAACTCTTTGTTGTGCAGATAGTTGCGTTCCATCACTCGATTTAGGGTTTCAGTGAACTCGGCAAGCTCATCGTTCCCTTGGATACGAATCACCTTTGGCTGGCCGTAGCTATCAGCGCATTCCGACACACCTTTCAAAATAATCGACAGGTTTTTGTTTAAGCGCAGAGATGTCGCAACCCCAAGCCACATCAAAACACCAGAAGCGATGAGTATAAGCAACGTCATGACCAAGGTTTGCCTTTTCTGCAACGCGATATTCTTGGTCAGTTCAAACTGTATTTGATTGGTGTAAGCGCCAATCGCGTTTGAAATAGCCCGTTTTTTAACCTCTAAGCTTTTCAAGTGTTGATATATTTCGGGTGATGAAAAGTCCCCTTTGAGGATTCGAGATGTAAATTTGTCTTGGAATTCATCTTTGGCAACCGCGTTTAGCAACTGTCTAATGTTTGGAGAACGCGTATCCGAACGGAAAAATGTATCTAATAGCTGTTGCTGCCTCTCTAGAGCAGCGACATAACTAAGCAAGTATTGGTTTTTAAACTCTGGGGAGCGATTCAAACTGAAGCTTAACCACGCTTCTCTCTGAGTCCAAAACACATAATGCGTAAGATTGATAAACATCGCTTCAGCTTGACCGATATTTTCATCGACTAAGGCCATACGATATTCAGACAGCTCCATCAGCACGTCTTTTAACAAGTCGAAAGCACGCTCTGTCAATTGTCTGCTGTCTCTGGTTTCAGATGTACTAGCTAGGGTCATCAACAGCTTTTTCAATTCAGCTAACTGAGGATCAATACTCCAATTGCTGTCGAACTGTTGAAGTCGCGTTCCATACTGAGTCAGTCTATCCAGTTCTGATTGCAGTGTTAAAAGCAACTGACCTTTCTCAGGGGAGTCATTAGACAGCACCAACCATCGATAAGCATCACTTGAAACCGTATTAAAAGATTGAAGCGCTTCGACCTTAATACGCGTTGTTTCAAGGTGATTCATCTTCTCATCGTTCTTAAGCACTTCATTCACTGTAAACCCGAACATAATGAGTACAGAAACCGTGGAAAGAAAAATAAGACGCCATCTAATTGACATGTTTATCATTTTTATAACGACTCCCTTCCCGAAAGTAATTTACCTAACCCAAATTAAGAATAGGACATTAACAGAGGGTTATTGATCAAATTGGATATGAACAAACGATACTCTGAGCCCAGAACGAAAAATTAAAGCCAACTGGTATCCAGAAAAGTGCTTTAAAGCGGAAAGGCGTGCTTTATTAAGACTGGTTTAAACAAGCGAGGTTTCAGTGAGCAAAATGTAAACAAAAGACGTTTTCTCCAGTTATTATCACCGGCATAACAAGTACACATCCACATTCTGCGGCTCAACTAGACTGTGAATAATGACTCTGCGTGCTAACAAAGTGGATAGTTAGGTTAAAATTGTGACATCCAATCGTTTGCGTGATGCACTTTTCACACTCAAGCTAGGCTTATTCAAAGGTCAAACATCAATACTCGTTAATTCCCTTATTTATCGTTTACTGTTTACGTGTAACTTGAGTTAGCGATCACACCTTTAATGTTCAATATGACCTGTATTACATATTATCCTTTGAATTGAGTATTTTTTGACGAAAAATAAGTGCTACAGATTATTAAAGTCAATAGTCTTTATCGACGTTCAAATCTTGATTTATGGCTAATATAAAGCCAATTTACAGATATTTTGTCTGCATTTATTTTTCCTAGCAGAATAACCCGTCGCACCTTACAATCCTGCCACATAAAAATTACAAGTTACACACAAGGTATATCAGCACATTTAAGTGGCAATAGAGACCACAGACTGATGCCTCAAATCCCCTATGCTGATTGGCTTCCCTACAACCGCCATGAATGCAGAAACTTAACGTGAAAGGTCCCGAGTAAAGATGAGTCCCGAAAAGCACCTCCTAGATTGGCAAACTAGTCAAACCATTGCTGAATCCATCGCTCCAACTTTAGGTCAGTTATACCGTCAAAAAGGCGTAGAAGTTATCCTCTTTGGTAAGACCTTAGTTAACGCGACAACTATCGACATCATCAAAGCTCACCGCATCGCAAAACGTTACACTGGTTCTCCTCTTACAGCAGAACAGACTCAACCTATTATTCAACACCTTCTCTCTATGGACTTATCTCCATGTCGTATTGATGTTGGTCGCCTTGCGCATTCATTCTGGCAAGATCGCGAACACACACATGGGTTGGATGATTTCCTACAAACTGCACTTATCGAATCGCTTGAAGGCGATGCAATGACAGAACCTCGTGACGTTGTATTGTACGGTTTTGGTCGTATTGGCCGACTGCTAACTCGTCTGTTGATCGAGAAAAGTGGCCCGGGGTACCCACTGCGTTTACGTGCAATCGTTGTACGCGGCGGCAAAGATGGCGACCTAGAAAAACGTGCAAGCCTGCTTCGTCGTGACTCTGTACACGGCCAATTCAACGGCAGCATTGTTGTAGACCAAGAACGCAAAGCGATCATCGTTAACGGTAACTTCATCCAAGTTATCTACGCAAACAAACCAGAAGAAGTGGATTACACGGCTTACGGTGTTGAAAATGCACTTGTGGTTGATAACACAGGCGTATGGCGTGACGCGGAAGGCCTGAGCCAACACGTTACGTGTAACGGTGCGAAGAAAGTGCTACTGACTGCACCTGGTAAAGGCGACATCAAGAACGTGGTATTTGGTGTGAATGAAAATGTTATTCAGCCAGAAGACACCATCATCTCTGCAGCAAGCTGTACTACTAACGCAATCACGCCAGTATTGAAAGCGGTTCACGACAAGTTTGGCGTGCTGTCTGGTCACATCGAAACGGTGCACTCATTTACCAATGATCAAAACCTAATCGATAACTTCCACTCGGGTGATCGTCGTGGTCGTGCTGCATCATTGAACATGGTACTGACATCGACTGGCGCTGCTAAAGCAGTATCAAAAGCGATGCCGGAAATGGAAGGTAAGCTAACAGGTAATGCGATTCGCGTTCCTACGCCAAACGTTTCAATGGCAGTTGCGAACCTAAACCTTGAGAAAGGCACAAACAAAGAAGAGTTGAACGAGTACCTGCGTGAAATGGCGCTGTCTTCTGCTTTGTCTGCACAAATTGATTACACAGACTCGACTGAGATTGTATCTACCGACTTGGTTGGCTCTCGTCACCCAGGTGTGGTTGACGGTGTGGCGACTATCGCACAAGACAACCGTGCCGTGCTGTACATTTGGTACGATAACGAGTTTGGCTACAGCTGCCAAGTTGTTCACTGTATGGAACAGATGATGGGTGTACGCTACAAGACATACCCAGAAGTTTAATTAACTTCGCTCTTGTAGATACGTCCACCGCAACAAGCTCCACAACATAATAACTATATCTGCGAAGTCTGTATGGACTTCGCAACCCCTTTTGTTTTACTCCCCCGTATAAACAAGAGGGTTGCCACTTAGATCTGCTCTCTCTAACTGATCTAGGTGGCCTTTTTACATCTAGCGCCCTAACTTTTATCGCTATAATAAGATCTTGTCTTCATCACTCTTGCACAGCTTTACGTCTGTTATAACTCAACCTCAACATCTGACTGAATCGAGCTTGAACATGCAAGCACGTAGCCCTGTTCAATCTGCTCTGGCGTCAATGTTTCTTGGCTGCTTGATTCCACAGATCCTTTGGTCACTTTGCATTTACACGAACCACAAATCCCACTACGACAAGCGATAATAATTGGAACGCCTGCTTTTTCTAATGAATCCGCCAATGGTGTGCCAGTTTCCGCTTCAACTTCAGCGCCGAACGCAGGCACAAATACCTTAACAGCACTATTCGTATCGTCAGCAATTTCGGCGTTTGACGCTTCTGATTGAGCATCCTGAGTAGCAGGAGTAAAGCTTTCTTGATAGAAGTTATCCATGTTGAACTCAAGCTCTTTCAGATAACTCTCAATATCTTGCATGAAGCCGACAGGCCCACACAGGTAAACCGTTCTATCTAAGATATCTGGGCTCAGTTTCACCAACCAGTTTTTATCTAAACGACCTTGAGGGGCGGTTGTTCCTTCGTTGTCTTTTAACAGCAGTTTTAAGTTGAAATTCGCATGTGATTCATCGAGCTGATGAAGTTCTTGAAAGTAGATAGTCTCAAGCTTGTTGCGTGCCATGTGGACGAAATCAATCTCAATGTCACTGTCACTGTCACTGTCTTGAGACAGCCAATATTTTACCATCGCCATTACGGGTGTAATGCCACAGCCCGCACTCACTAGCGTTACTTTCTTTGTTGCCGTTGGCATGCAATCAATACAGTTAAACGAGCCTGCCGGCTTCAACACAGAAACCTCGTCACCTTCATCAAGCTCATCAACAATAAAGTTCGAAACCAAGCCACCTTCCACACGCTTGACCGTCAACTTCAGGCGGTTATCTTCGGGGCAAGAAGCCACGGAATAAGCACGGTAATCCGTTTTCGTCGGCATATCTAAACCCAAGGTGATGAACTGACCGGGCTTAAAATTGAAATGTAAATCTTGTGGAATACTGCCAAGCTCAAAGCTGACCGTATCTGGCGTCTCGTGCCATTTCTTTAAACACACTAAATTGATTGAATCGCTATCCGACCATGCATACATAGTTCACACACCTCACTGATACTAAAGAATTAAATCTAAAAAGCCCCGCCGCTGCACGTTCCTAGAGTTAAGCCGCTAAGATTGTTTTAAGATCTTGCTCTGGCGTTGAGATAGAACGCATATCGAACTCGTCTTGAATAATCTTTAGTAGGTTTTCAGTTAGGAATGCAGGCGCTGTTGGGCCTGTGTAGATACCTTTCACACCCAGTGCGAACAGAGTAAGCAGGATAACGATCGCTTTTTGCTCGAACCAAGAAAGAACAAGTGTTAGTGGTAGTTCGTTGATGCCACAATCAAACTCTTGAGACAGCGCAAGAGCAAGCTGAATCGCTGAGTATGCATCGTTACATTGGCCAACATCGAGCAGACGTGGAATACCGTTAATGTCGCCGAATTGGTTTTTGTTGAAACGGAATTTACCACATGCCAATGTCAGGATTACTGAATCTTCTGGCGCTTGAGCTGTGAAATCTGTGTAGTAGCTACGTTCAGATTTATCGCCGTCACAACCACCCACTAGGAAGAAGTGTTTGATGTTGCCTTCTTTCATTTGTTCAACAACCGCAGGCGCTGCTTCCATCAAGGCGTTACGACCAAAACCGACAGTGATCATTTGCTCGATCTCGTCATGCTTAAAGCCTTCTTGCGCAAGAGCACAATCGATCACTGCACTGAAATCGTCACCTTCAAGGTGAGCAACACCCGGCCAGCCTACGATGCTACGCGTAAATAGGCGGTCAGCGTACGAGCCCACATCTGGGTTAAGCAGACAGTTAGATGTCATTACGATCGCACCTGGGAAGTTCGCAAATTCTTTTTGCTGGTTCTGCCAAGCGCTGCCGTAGTTACCCGCAAGGTGTGGGTACTTGTTTAGTTCAGGGTAGCCGTGTGCAGGTAGCATCTCACCGTTGGTGTAAACGTTAATGCCCTTGCCTTCCGTTTGTTGAAGGATCTTTTCTAGATCATGCAGGTCGTGACCAGAAACAAGGATACAGTGACCTCGCTTCGTCTTCACATTCACGGTTGTTGGTTGAGGGTGACCGAAGGTATCTGTCTCGCCTTTATCCAACATTTCCATGACCTTGTAGTTCATTAAGCCGATCTGCATAGACGTATCTAACAGTTGTTTTAGGTCTGATGGATCTGTACCTAGGAACGCCATGATTTCATGGTATTCAGCGAAAATAGCATTATCAGTTTGACCAAGAACACGTGCGTGCTCCATGTAAGCTGCTGCACCTTTTAGACCGTATAGGCAAAGAAGGCGAAGACCAATCACATCTTCGTGTTGAGAGTCGTGACCACGGTTTACCGCCGCTTGAGGGGCAAGCGCCAATAGCTCTGAAGAGTCCGTTGGAAGGTCGAATTGAGCAGCAGCAGAAAGCGCTGGGATCTCAAAACCAATCAATGTCGCTGCCGCGCGAACCTGTTGCTCTAAACGCTGCTTGAATTCATGGGACTGTTGTGCGAATTCGATGATACGAGCAGGGTCGAAGTTAACGTTGGTTAGTGTTGCGAAAAACGCTTTTGGCGCCCACTCGTCGATTTCAGTATCAATAACATCACACGCACGGCCCAAATTGGCCCAAAAAGAAACACCTTGAAGAGAATGCACCAACACGTCTTGAAGGTCGGATACTTCCGAAGTTTTACCACACATACCTTGTGCGAAAGAACAGCCTTTTACGGTTGGGGTTTGAATTGTTTGTTCACATTGAATACAGAACATATAAGGGCTCCAGTAATTTTTATTAACTGTAAGTACTTTGCTTACAGTGACTTATTCCAACCCCTATAGAGCATCAAGCGTGCCAACTTTTAACATATTGATTTTATTAAACTTAGTTTTATTCCATGTTTTTAGTGCGTGATTATGACTACATATAAACTCCCTAACAGCACACATCCGTGTCATAGTGACTCTCAGAGATTTATTAACGGCGTTCATGTTTCGTTCAGAATAGAAGCGATAAAGTAACAACATAGAAAAAGAGGAATGAATATGAAAAATATATTAGTTACGATTGTTGCATTGTTTACTGGCCTTTTGGCGTTATTCACAAGCTTGATCCTTGCTATTCCTTTAGCTATTGCAGCTTTAATTACTGGCAAGCGCATTCAGAATCAAATGAAGAAACAAGGTTTCGCAGCTCATATGAACACTCGTCAGTCATCAACCAATGATGCCGGTGTTATTGAAGGTGAATACGAAGACCTTTCAAGCAAAAAGTAACCTAAACTTTAGTTTCAGACATAGTGAAAGCACAACAGAGACAAGATTACATAATGCAAAGAAAGCCCCTCCTAGCACTGCTGGCCTTAACGACTTTAAGTCTCGTTGGTTGTTCCAACGAGACACCGATACCCGCTTACGAAACATCTCCAGACTTGCCTAGCTATCAGCAAGACAGCTTTGATGCCTACGTCAATGACACACAAGATTGGTTATTGAAAAACCGCGTGTTCATGACGGAAGACAAGCAACTCGAGATCCAACTCAATTCACCAACCGAGTATCAACCAACCTCGCCAAACGGCAAGGCGGTATTATTGGTTCATGGATTAGGCGACTCACCTTACTCATTTAAAGACATCGCTACCCATTTGGCAGAGCAAGGTTACTTAGTGAGAACCGTATTACTTCCGGGTCACGGCAGTCGCGTGGGTGATTTAATGCAGCCGAGCCTAGAAGATTGGCAAGGTGTGGTGGCTCACCATACGAAGTTACTTGAGCAAGAGTATGATTCTGTTTGGCTAGGCGGCTATTCAACCGGCGCGAACCTCGTGACTTCACAGGCGATGAACGATCCAAAGATCTCTGGGTTACTGCTGTTCTCACCTGCGTTTCAACCGAGCTCGTCTGCCGTTCAATACGCGGGACTAGCAAGCTACTTTGTCACTTGGGCGGATCAAGATCCTGAAGACAATGTGTTGCGTTACAACTCGTTGCCAATGAATGGTGCATCGGTTTACTACGAGACATCAGAAGTCGTACGTGGTGACTTACAAGATAAACACTTCGATAAACCAGTTTTTATTATGATGAGTGAAGGCGACAGCGTGATTGACACCAACTACGTTCAGCAAGCCTTTACTGAATCTATGCCGAATCCAAACAATGTGTTGGTTTGGCAAGGAGAGACGACTCTCGAGGATCCTCGCGCTGTTCAGTACAGCATGAAGATCCCAGAGCAACGCATCTCGAACGGCTCTCACATGGGCTTACTGTTCTCACCAAACAACCCTTATTACGGAATCAATGGTAGCGAGAAGATTTGCTCCAATGGTCAGGCAGAAGGGTTTGAAGAACAATGCAATGCAACCAGTGAGGTTTGGTACTCAGCTTGGGGCTATCGTGAAGAAGGGAAGAACCATGCGCGTTTGACCTACAACCCCTACTTCTCAGACTCGATGGCGAAGCTAGATGCCGTACTGAACTCTGAAGGCTAATAAGCTCAAGTCTTCCAAAAGCTAATCCAGAGAAATCAAAAAGGCTCACTAGATAACGTCTAGTGAGCCTTTTTTAATGAGTGTCGTTTCTGGTGAACGTCTAGGGTCTGTTGACCTTTAGAGCTGATTTTTGCAGCACTTTGTGGGAAATTTCTACAAGGCAGAGGCTTTGAAGTGTAGCTAGCCTACATGAGAAGCCGATAACGCAGTAGAAATGAACCACAAAGGCTGCCCGAAGGGTTCGGCTAGAATCGTTTTATGCTTTGTTAAGAAGTATTAACTTAGAATGACTAGGCTACATACTCCTTGCCGCGCCTAAAACGATTCTATCTCGAACAAAATTTAACCACTAAAAGTTAACAGACCCTAGTTACTTATTCTTATCGTTTACTGCTATATCGTCCACACCACGCGAACAGCAAGCAGGATCAGCACCACGCCAGATAGTCGATCAATCAACTGAGCTTTCGAGCGAATACGTTCAACAATCAACGGGCTAGACAGTACCAAGGTGATAAAGGTGTACCAAAGGCCGTCGACAATCAGCGGCGTTGAGACAATAATCACTTGATTGGTCAGTTCATTACCTAGCGCTACAAATTGGCTAAACAGAGCGATGAAGAACAATGCGATCTTTGGGCTCAAGATAGAGATCAAGAAAGCCTCACGAGCAGACTGCATGTAACTCATCTTTTCACCCGCTTCTAATTTCGCGGCAACACCACCTTTCGAACGTAACGCATTAACGCCAAGATAAAGCAGATAAGCAGCCCCCGTTAAGCTAATACCTTTAAATAACATTGGGGATTGCTCAAGCACAACGGCTAAACCAACAATGGTTGCGAACGCATAAATACCGATACCAGCAGCGTGTGACCAAGCTGCGATAAGCCCGTTCATACGGCCACCAGCCAAACTGTGTTTAGCGATCATCGCCAAGCTTGGGCCCGGAGACATTGCACCCAACAAGCAAATCGCTAATAAAGAAAACCAAATTGTTACTGTCATCATTCCATTCCTAATAAAATAAAGCGTTCCAGCTGAACGCTCTACGCTTAATACTCAATACTTGGCACTTACCATAATTCGCAGGAGGTATTATTTGAAATCAAAGATTATCATCACACCTATGATTTCAAGTCATACTGATATTGTAACTCGACTTTTGCATGGCTTGGAATGCTTTTTCTCGCGCCCATTTGTGGGCAGAGTCGTTGTCATATTTAGGATGCCACATTAACCAATAGGTATGCATTTCCGTATCAAATGGCAACGAAAAGTAGGTAGTATCGAGGTGTCGACCTAGGTTATAGGCGATATGTTCTGGCACGATCATCAGATAGTCGTCTTGCAATAACACAGTACCAGCAGATGAAAAGAACGGAACCTGTAAAGCCACTCTTCGCTTCAGCCCTTGCTTCTTCAATGCTATGTCCGCGTAACTGTCTTTATCTCCACCACCCGTCACTTTGATGTGAGAGTAGTGAACAATATCTTCTGCACTCAAAACCGCTTGTTGAGCCAGCGGGTGCGACTTTCGCATCAAACACACCGACTTATCTTCACCAAGTTTGATACTTGAGACATGTTCTGGCTTTGTGGGAAACATACTGGAAGCCAAATGAATCCCAGACTCGTTCAGTGCTTCAAGGTAGTTTGGCTGCCACAATCGATAAGCCAGATTAATGTTCGGCGCTTCAGCAGACACCTCTGCCACAATCACAGGAAGAATATACTGAGCGACATAATCACTCGAAGACAACACCAATTCACCCTGCCAGTCTTGCGGCTCGAAGGGTTTATCATCTAACAGGTGGTCAAACTCGCCAAGCAGGTCGTCGAGTTTACCTTTGAGTAGCAATGCACGGTTGGTCGGCACCAGTTTGTTGCCGTCACGGACCAGCAAAGGGTCGCCACACAAATCACGTAACTGGCTGAGCTGACGGCTCACCGCGGATTGTGTGATATGCAAACGTTGGGCGGCACGGCTCACATGACACTCTTCAAGAAGTACATGCAGTGAACGCAGTAGGTTTAAGTTGATATTGCCTAACATGAATGCACCGTCGCATTCTGTTTGTTGAAAAACTCGGTCAAAACCGTATGAGTCATTAAGTGGCGAAGATCCGGGTAACTTTGCAGCTGATCGCGAACTCGGTTCAAGCTCTCCATGCTTTCCACTTCCACGTACAACATCATATCTGTCTCACCGCTAATAGAGTGGCACCATTGCACCTCATCAATACTCTGGATTTGTTTCGCGTAAGACTCACAACTATGGTCACTACTCGACATGTCGAACTTCAACAAGATATAAGCGCACACATTCTTCGTTTGGTTGGGTTCTGCCACTTGAGCGCAGTAGCCCGTAATCACTTTGTCGCTTTCCAGTTTCTTGATTCTGGCGTTCACCGCTGAGCGCGAGAGGCTGACATCTCGGGCGATATCGCTCACTGAGCATCGTGCATTGGTTTTGAGAATATCCAAAATCTGGCGATCAAATTTATCCATGCTTCTGATTCTTTTCATTTATTGTTCTATTTATAACGCCTAATTTGACACAACTTTCCTACTTATAACAGCCATTCTGACAGCCGACACTTTCACACTGAATCGGATTAATACCGTTAAAATGACGGTGTCTTACGACGTTTCGCTAGCTGTATTATTGATGTCAACAATGTATGCTCTCAATCATAACTTCTCACACACCAGAAGAAAGTTACTGGAAGACCGTGACCAGAATCAAATAGCTAGGAGAGCGAATGACACAACTCAAACAAGAAATCACGCTTATTTCAGGAATCGGACAACTCTCGACGACCTTGCTAGGCACTGGATTATTTATGATCCCTGCGATCGCAGCAGGCATTGCAGGACAGTTGTCTCTTCTCGCTTGGTTAATCCTGTTTATCGCTATTTGCCCGATTGCACTGACCTTCGCATCATTAGGAAAACGCTACCCGAATGCAGGTGGTACTGCCTATTTTGTGCGCCAGGCGTTTAGCGAGCGATTAGAAACAAGCGTGGCGTGGTTGTTTGTGAGTGTTATTCCTGTCGGTATTCCAGCGGCCATTGCACTGGCTGGTGGTTTTGCTCAACAATTGTTACCCGCACCTCTCGATACACCACTTGGTGCTCAATCCTTTACCGTCGCCCTGCTTATTGCCGTCAATTTGATGGGCAGTAAATCTTCTGGCCGACTGCAAACCGTGATCGCATTGTCGATTTTTGCCTTAGTCAGCGCTTTTGTTTGGAAAGCCGACATCACGGCAACCGATGTTGCTCTTCCTGCCATCTCATCCAATTCAATGTGGTCTATCGGCGCTGCTTTAGCTGTCATGTTTTGGTGCTTTGTCGGAATAGAAGCTTTTGCTCACATGGGAGAGGAATTCAAAAATCCACAACGTGACTTCCCAATCGCCATCATTGCAGGCTGTTTTGTTGCGGGGCTAGTGTACTGGGCTTGTTCAGTAGTGATTCTTAAGCTGGGTGCTTTCGGTTCATCTGAATTCGATGCCGCATCCATCCCTTGGGTAACAGAACAACTGTTTGGTAATGGCTTCAAAACCGTCATCAGCGTGCTGGGGTTCTTTGCTTGCTTTGCCAGCCTAAACCTTTACACACAAAGCCTGTCTCGGATGATCTGGGCTCAGGCCCGCCAACACAGCCCTGCAAGTCGAATGGCTCAACTGAACAGCCGCGGCGTACCGCTCTACCCAACGTTAGCAATTGGCTTTGTCGTGCTTATTTCGTGTGTGATTGGTGAGCTGTCTAATTTAGACCTTGAGTTCTTTCTCAAGCTCGCCAACGGTATTTTTGTTCTGGTTTATCTGCTCGCAATGTTAGCCGCTTGCCGATTACTAACAGGCGCATCTAGATACACTGCCATGCTTTCATTGGTCATCTGTACCTTGGTGTTTATCTGTTTAAGTTGGTCGATGCTCTATGCTGTGACTGTTTTTGTGACATTGTCACTCCCTTGGCGGAAGTGGCTAGGTAAAGGTAAACCCACCGTCTCTATCGACAAGTTGTAACTCGATTCGTGATGAATCAGAAAATGGTAAACAAGCCCTACCAATATTACTGATAAAAAAGCCGAGCGATCTGTTTGATCTTCGGCTTTATGTCAGCCAATCGGATATTTCCAAACCCCAACACCACCCCACTCCAATCACGAGCATCACTTGATCCATATTCATAAAAATCAAACGGACGAATGATGATATTTTCAAGCTCAGCTCTATGACTCCATTCAGTCTCAGATATACCTTGATACCACTTCACGGTCACATGTAGCCCTGCTGCCTGACTGATCACTTCAAGATCACCGTTAAACTCGCTTTCAATCGCTTCTATCATGGCTTCATACTTGAGTTTGTATGACCGACGCATCTTTCTAATATGACGCAGCAAGTCGCCTTCTCGAACAAAATCCGCCAAAGCTTCCTGTGTGTGGGACGCCGTGTCTCCAGTAAGCGCGTCTTTGATCTCAAGACACTTCGCCACCAGACTTTCTGGTACCACTAAGTACCCTAATCGAAGGCCATTGAACATAACCTTACTCAGAGAGCCGACATAGATGATGCGATCATCGAACCCCAACTTTCCCGCCAACCCTTGCATGCAGGTATAAGGGCGATGAGCAAACTGGAACTCACTGTCATAGTCATCTTCAATGATCCATGACTGATGTTGATTGGCCCAATCGATCAGTTTAAGGCGCTGCTCAGTATTTAAAGTCGTGCCCATTGGGTATTGGTTACTCGGTGTGACATACAGAGCCTTAGCATTACTGGCCAACACTTTCTCAATATCCAACCCCACCTTTTCACGCACACTTACACCTTCTAACTCTAGTCTCAACAGATCGATAATTTTATGTACTTGTCGATAACCGGGTTCCTCCACGAGGATTTTGTCGCCCATCGCTAACGTTGCCATTAATCCGATTGAGATGGCTTGCTGCGCACCTGCGGTGATGATGATTCTGTCGGCATTACAATGAACGGAACGACTGCTTGCAAGATACCCACTCAACGCTTCCCTCAAGGCTGAGCTTCCCTGAACCTCTTGATTGCCCGCAATGTTCTGACGTGTAGAGTGACGTTGCAGCAACCTCTGCCATTTCGCAAAAGGGAACGCATCTAAGTCAGGAACTCCTGGGGCAAAGCTGCGGTTAATGTCGTTAGGTGTCGCTATGTTTGTACTCGGTTTACTGACTGTTTGTTTGACCTTCGGATCCTGAACACTGTTTGGCTTAGACAAACTTAGAAAGTGTTCTGGTTGTTCAACCGAGACATAAAACCCTGAGCCTTGCTTACTCTCGATATAGCCTTCAGTAACCAGTTGTTCGTACGCATAAATCACCGTATTTCGACTCACCGATAACTCGACAGCCAACTTACGTGTTGAAGGTAACTTACTGCCCTTGCTCCATAAATCTTGAACGATCTTCTCTCTTATCGCGTGGAACAAGGCGGTTTGACGCGTGCCGTGTTGTTCGTCTAACTGTAGATCACCGACATCGATAGGCTGCATAACTGGATCCAAATAGTGTTTAAAAGTGGCTCTATTTAATAGACCAGTTAATCGCTACATTAATCAAAAGGCAATGATTAAGGAGCGATTATGTTATCTAACACGAAAAGAACCACGATTAAAAAAGGGGCTCACAAAGCCGTATTTGAACAAGAGAAACTGCACCAAATTATTGATGAGAGCTTAATCGCACACATTGCATTGCAGGGCGAACAAGGACCAATGGTCATCCCGATGCTCGCGTGGCGAGCGGGTGATATAGTCTACATTCATGGAGCTAAAAACAGTCGCCTACTAAAAGGACTAAAAAAGGGAGAACCAACCTGTTTAACGTTCACCTTGTTCGATGGTTGGGTGCTGGCTCGTTCGGCATTTCATCATAGTGCGCATTATCGTTCTGCTGTGGTATTGGGGTCATTTTCAGTCATCGATGACAATCAAGAAAAGGATCGCTTGTTGAATATCTTTATTGAGCAAATCGCACCGGGCAGAACCGATGAAGTGAGGCTCAGTAATGAAAAAGAACTCACTGCGACCGAGTTGTTGGCGATACCTTTAACAGAAGCTTCCGTGAAGATTGGTAAACATGGAGTGAATGATGATAAAGCCGATATGGACATTCCAGTTTGGGCTGGCGTATTACCCTATAGAACTGTTGTTGGGCCGTTAGAAACCGTTCCAGAACAAGAAGGCATCATTGAAACACCAGATTACCAACAAGCTTATGGTGAACGCTGGTATCAGAATTAACACTCGAAGATGGTGAACTTGATAAAATTGTATACAATCTGAATTACAAAAATTTAACATGACTCAATAATGTAATCAGACGATGAAAACGAACAAGGATATTCTGCCGTTTCAAGGCTTGCTCAATGGCATTGGGCAAGTCTATTTCACACCGTCTATCATGACGTCGACTTTGCTGTTGCTTGCCATTTCTATTGAGTCACTGGCGCTGGCTTTTCTTACCTTACTTGGCGCCAGTTGCAGCTATGCATTAGCTTTCTATGGCTATATGTACACCAACACCAACACCAA
>NZ_JBFRJF010000025.1:0-78631 GCF_041468745.1 Vibrio sp. 10N.286.52.F8 | reverse complement strand
ACCAACACCAACACCAACAAGTCAGTTGACGACATTGATAGTGGAATGTACGCGCTAAATGGCGCTTTGATTGGTTTATTTATCGGTAACTTTTTTGGTGTGACACCATTATTGGCTTTAGTGACTGCGTTAGGTGCATTACTCACGGTGCCGATTGCCCACATCGTATTCAGTTTTGAGAAATATCGCGGTTACACTAGCGCCTTTATCCTCACCACTTGGCTGATTTATATTATCCAATCAACCTTTGAGCTGTCAGCGTTTTCTGCACTGATGCCACTCATCAGTATTGAGGCTAACTCGTGGTTCAACCTGCCGACAGTGGTGATCCCGTTGTTAAAAGGGATAAGCCAAGTCAGCTTCATCGAAAATGCGTTGTCGGGGCTCGTTATCTTAGTCGCCATCGCACTCAACAATATCAAGCATGCCATTTGGGTTATGCTCGCAGTAATAATTAGCACCGTATTTAGCGGGTTGATTGGCGCTTCTAACGAACTGGTAGCCCAAGGTCTTTACGGGTACAACGCCATTCTTGCCACTTTAGCACTTGTGCCCTATCCGCGAATCCGTTGGCCGTTAATCCTATTAGGCATGCTGTTAAGCTGTCTCATCACACTTGGTTTTCATGAACTGTCACTGTTACCACTCACCGCCCCTTTCATTTTGAGTACTTGGGGGATGGTTTACTTGTCCAGCCTGATCCATAAACGAACCATAAGTTAGCTCTGAATAGTTACAGGCCAGTTTTTAGGCGCTCAACATATTGCTTGGGTGTCAAACCTCGATGTTTCTTAAACATCCGATTAAAGCTCGCGACATTGGTATAGCCGAGCCTCGTCGCGACTTTATCTATTGGCACTGAATACATCAACAACTCCACCGCCACATTACTTAACGCATAGCCCATAATGGTAGAAAAGTTGATGCCTAAGTTATGCAATCGACGTTGAAATTGCTGTTCAGATAACCCAAGCAAACTCGACACTTTATGCAGTGTTGGCAGGCCGAAATGGCGACTGTAATTGATCATCTCATAGGTCACCTTATGCTCATCCGCGGCATCAGGCATGTTGAGGTAATTATCTAAGTCATGAAAGTTCATTGCCAAGCTCATCTTGCCGCTAGAAGGGGCTTGATTGCTCGATAACCTCGACTGGCTTGGTATCCAGATTTCAGTTCGTGGCTGGCCCCACTGAATATTGCACCCAAAATACTCTTGATAGAGTTGAGTGTTCTCGCGATAACCTGCGATAGAGACGGCTGCGGGAGTAAAGTCGTCTCCCAAGTAACGCCTTAATATCTTCATCATAAAGATGGCAACTCGAATTGAGTCATGAACTTTACCCACCTCAGTATAAGCAGGATTGTCGTAGCACCATTTGATGAAATTACCGACTTGAGCGCCATATAGAAAAGCCCCGGACTGCAAACAGTGCAACCCGATGTTAACTCGGCGTATAGACGACGCCAGATCGTGCCCCGAGAAAAACCAGTTAGAGAGAGGACCTAGCCTTTCAATATCCACTCTATCAGCCAGCTTCAAGATAATATTGGGAGGCTCAGTGGTTCAGTCTCCACATATTCAGCTGCGTCCCGATTCAACTAATGTGTCGGGAAAAACTTCCAAAGTCCACATCGACCCAAACCAGGATGTGACTGAAGGACAGCTAATTTACGAAATTGATGACACTAAATATGTCATCGCAAGAGACAAAGCCAGCGTTCAACTTGAGTCTGCAGAGGTCGCTTTAGACACAGCTCGTCAAGAAGTGAGCATTGCAAAAGTCAGCTATCAATCGGCGCTTGAAGACATCAAAGCTTCAGTCGCACAAATAGATTCGGCTAAAACAGACTTAGTACTGCAGTCAAAGACGCTTGATCGTTACCAGAAGCAAAACAAAGTGGTAGAACATACGATCACTGAAACTGACATCGACCAACAAACAGCAAAGGTAGACTTAGCGACGTATAACGTTACGACATTGGAATCCCAGCTTAGCAAGAAAGAAGTCGATGCCGAGAATGCGAAGTTGAACATCCACAAAGCTGAAACCAATGTGAGCAAGAAGCAAACTGAGGTCGATTCAGCAAAGGCAACACTGGCACAAGCACAATGGGACTTGAACAGCACCAAAGTCACGGCACCGACTGACGGCTTTGTAACGAACTTTATTCTTCGTGAAGGTCAGCGTGTTTCAATGATGCCTCGTATCCAGATGTATACCGAAGAGAAGTACGTGCTGATGCGAGTTAACCACCAAGCGATTCGTAATATTAAGGTCGGTCAACCTGCGGAATTTGCGACAGCGGTATACCCAGGAAAAGTGTTCTCTGCAACCGTAGAAGGCATTGTAGAAGCCACTGGTGAAGCGCAAGCAAGTTTGCTGGGTATCGATGAGCAGGTTCGTGTTACCACAGGCAAAAACCTTCAGAACAAGTACCACTTTGTTCGTTTAAAAATTGATGAGGCAGAGGGTTACGATATTCCTGTTGGCTCTGTCGGATTAGCGTGGGTAAGCGGTGAGAAGCCTATCAGCTTTATGGCGTTCCTAGACGTAATACGCGGGATCATCATTAGAATGAAGTCTCAACTGTACTTCTTCTACTCCATCTAATACTTCCTATTGGTGAAACAATACCCAAGCCCGTGCGCTCTTAGATCGCACGGGCTTTTTGTTTATTTCACCATTCGTCGCCAGAAAGAACACAAACCCGAAAAACGAATAAACACTCTAAAGTTGCAAATCGCAATTGCATTTTGCAATTGGGCATTTCAAAAACGCAAATTAAACGCTCAAATACGCACCAGATTGCTATAAAACTGCCGTTTTACGTGGTTTTAAAAGTTGGCACACTAACTGCAATGTATATATTGACCCTTCTTAAGCCGAGGGTCACCTAGCCAACTGACGTTGTTAGTGAACCTATTCTTGTTCACAAAATATATAGGCCAATTGCGATTATTGCGATTGGCTATTTTTTTGCCTGCAGTTTGGCCAACCGCCCTCTTTTTCGATACAGACACCCATTCAGACGTATAATAATAAGCATTCATAGCCAACCAAGAACAGCAGATAACCAACGCATTATAGAAAACGTTTTCTATTTGTTTTTTTTAAATAAAGACAGAAAATAACCCTATGTTTTACAAGATAATTACTGCAATAACTGGTTTTTATGGGCAATTATTGACAAAATTAGCATTGACTATGTGATTTATATCACCATAATGCGCAAGTTTGCCTGCAATACGGCGACCGTTAATTTTAATTTTGATCATTTGCGGAGGTAAAAAATGGCTGCTGATAATAACTACAGTCTAGGGCCGGTTCCTACATCGGCTAGGAAAGGAGTCGCTTCACTCACCATGGTAATGCTTGGACTCACTTTCTTCTCTGCAAGTATGTGGACAGGTGGTTCACTCGGGACAGGTCTTTCATTCAACGATTTCTTCCTCGCCGTTCTCATCGGTAACCTAATCCTCGGTATTTACACTTCTTTTCTTGGCTACATCGGCTCATCTACTGGCCTCTCTACCCACCTCCTTGCTCGTTTCTCTTTCGGTACTAAAGGCTCATGGCTTCCTTCTGCTTTACTTGGTGGTACACAAGTCGGTTGGTTTGGTGTGGGTGTTGCGATGTTTGCTATTCCAGTACAAAAAGCAACGGGCATTGATACCAACACCTTGATTATCGTATCTGGCTTATTGATGACGGGTACAGTGTACTTCGGCATTCAAGCGCTAATGGTGCTTTCAGCGATTGCAGTGCCTGCGATTGCGATTCTGGGTGGTTACTCAGTACTGACTGCGGTAGACAGTGTTGGTGGACTAGAGCAATTGCAACTTATTAAACCAGAGACGCCAATGGACTTTTCAATGGCTCTTGCAATGGTTGTAGGTTCGTTCGTAAGTGCGGGTACGTTAACGGCCGATTTCGTTCGCTTTGGTAAAAAGCCAGCAAGCGCAGTATTAATTACTATGGTTGCGTTCTTCATCGGTAACTCGCTGATGTTTATCTTCGGCGCAGCAGGAGCAGCAGCAACCGGTCAGGCTGATATTTCAGATGTGATGATCGCGCAAGGTCTGCTGCTTCCAGCCATCATCGTGCTTGGCTTGAATATCTGGACAACCAATGAAAATGCACTTTATGCATCCGGTTTGGGTTTATCTAACATCACTGGTCGCTCAAGTACTACAATGTCAATCATTAACGGCATTATCGGTACGATTTTCGCACTTTGGTTATACAACAACTTCGTTGGTTGGTTAACCTTCCTTTCGCTGGCGATTCCACCAATTGGTGGCGTAATCATCGCCGACTTCTTCGCGAACCGTAAACGTTACAAAGATTTTGCAAATGCAGAGTTCCAAACCGTTAACTGGGCTGGCATTATCGCGGTAGCAACAGGCGTAGCCGCTGGTCACTTCCTACCTGGCGTTGTTCCTTTGAACGCAGTGTTAGGTGGTGCAATCAGTTACCTCGTGCTTAATCCTCTATTGAACAAAAAAGCTCTGAAATCTCAGGCCGCTTAAGGACACACTATGACAACCTTATTAATCAAGAACGCGAAACTTCAAGACCAAGAAGGCTTGAAACAGATTCTGATTGAAAATGGTCAATTTTCTCGCATTCTCGATAATGGCGCGCAAATCAATCATCAAGGCGACATCCTTGATGCTGAAGGTGGCATTGCAGTTACTCCTTTCTGTGAACCGCACATCCACCTAGATACTACTCAAACTGCTGGTGAGCCTAACTGGAACATCTCTGGCACTTTGTTTGAAGGTATTGAGCGTTGGGCTGAGCGCAAAGAACTGCTATCAATCGAAGACGTAAAGTCTCGTGCCAAGCAAACACTGAAATGGCAGATAGCTAACGGTGTTCAACACGTTCGTACACACGTTGATGTGTCTGACCCAACACTCGTTGCGTTAAGAGCGATGGTTGAAGTTCGTGAAGAGATGAAAGAGTGGGTCGACATCCAGATCGTTGCATTCCCTCAAGAAGGTATTCTTTCATACCCTAACGGCAAAGAGTTGCTTGAAGAAGCAGTGAAGATCGGCGCTGACGTTATCGGTGCTATCCCTCACTTCGAATTCACTCGTGAATACGGGGTTGAATCTTTGCATTATGTGTTCGAGCTTGCACGCAAGTACGACTGTCTGATCGACGTTCACTGTGATGAAATCGACGACGAACAGTCTCGCTTTGTGGAAACATTAGCAGCCCTTGCTCATAAGTTTGAAATGGGCGAGAAAGTAACTGCTAGCCACACCACTGCAATGGGTTCGTACAACAGTGCTTACACATCTCGCCTGTTCCGTCTATTGAAGATGTCAGGTATCAACTTCGTGGCAAACCCGCTAGTGAACATTCACTTACAGGGCCGTTTCGACGATTACCCGAAACGCCGCGGTGTAACGCGCGTTAAAGAGATGCTAGCAGCAGACATCAACGTTTGTTTTGGCCACGATGATGTGTTTGACCCATGGTACCCACTGGGCACAGCGAACATGCTTCAAGTTCTGCACATGGGACTGCATGTAACACAGGTTATGGGCTACGACCAAATCAACAACTCACTTGATTTGATCAGCAAGAACTCTGCTCGCACATTGAACATTCAAGACAACTTCGGTATCGAAGAAGGTAAGCCAGGTAGCTTGCTGATTCTTCCTGCTGACAATGGCTTTGATGCAGTACGCCGCCAAGTACCAGTGCAGTACTCAATACGCCACGGTAAGGTGATTGCAGAGACTCAACCAGCGAAAACAAAAATAAATTTAGATCAAACTGAAGATATCAACTTTAAGCGTTAATATCGTCTATACTAATGATCAAAAGGAAGCTGAGATGCTTCCTTTTGTTGTGTTGGACGAAGCGACAAAACTATCACTAAATCAGTGTAAATCTTGTACATTCGCACGGTATGACAAAAAAAGCACAAATTTCTTAAGCAATGCGTGTACATCTCAAAAGACTGTGTTAACATGCTCTCGCTCTGTTAGCCGGAGTTATTTAAGTTAGATGAATAGTAAAAAATTGACATGTAAAATCGTTACCCGTTTTTGTAAGTAGTTTTTCCTTATTTCTTAGCAATATTAAATAATTCAATTATCAGCGCATTGCATTAAATGCAATCAACAACTTAGAAAATTTATGAATAAGGGACAAATTATGTCTAACACAAATACTGGCACTGTAAAATGGTTTAACGAAGAGAAAGGTTTCGGCTTCATTTCTCAAGACAACGGCGGCGCTGACGTATTCGTACACTTCCGTGCAATCGTTTCTGAAGGCTTCAAAACTCTGAAAGAAGGCCAAAAGGTTTCTTTCGAAGTTGAAAACGGTCAAAAAGGCCTACAAGCAGCAAACGTTGTTGCTCAATAATTAGCTCTTATAGCTAAAAAGAATTTTAAAGCGCTGATTTTTATCGGCGCTTTTTTATGCCTGCTTATAAACATTTCCCCTCTCGATACAGGCTTTCCCCCGTAAACTCTGAACAAATGCAAATCACCAGCCAAGCGTCCTCAACCTAGACTTTCTCAATTAAAGCTCAACGATCAATTTACGTCACTTTTTGTATGCACTTCCCTAGACAACACTTAATTCTCAGTAATCTTTTGATACTAACTCACGCTACGCCGAAAGTTTGATAAGCCCAAATATGGTTAAAGAACAATCCATTAGATTACACTTATGAATACGCAATCGATATTCATAATAAAAATGAGTTATTTATCCAACCCTCATCCACTAATCATATAATTTTTAAAGCAAAGACCTTCGAAATCCGCTAACCTTGTTCGCAAGTGGCTTAGTTGTTTTGGTATCTGCAGTAAAAATAATGAACAAAGACGAATTTCAGAAATCCACCGCAAATCTAAAAAAAGCGGTGCCTCTTATGATGAAGAACAGGGTGTCAACGACACCTGCAAATTACGCACTTTGGTACACCTATGTCGATAACGCTATTCCCCAGCTGACTCAAGACATGGATGGTGTTTTAGAACACTACGGTATTTGTCCTCCTGCCGTTGGTGAGCAGCTATACAACAATTATGTTGCCAGCAAATCCGAAACCAATATCAATGACCTTCGCGCTAATTTGGAACTGTTAGTTTCTGAAGTTTCCAATTCAATGAATGACACCCTGACCGACACCTCCGCTTTTTCTGACATGATCGATAAAAGCTTCGAGGACTTGGCTCGTGTTGATAATGAAAGCCTATCTATTGATGAAGTCATGTCCTTAGTTCGACAGCTGGTGTCTGAATCCCGTCATATTCGTCACTCTACTCAGTTTTTAAACTCTCAGCTAAACTCTGCAACCTCAGAGATCACCAAGCTAAAAACCCAGTTAGTAGAAGTTCAGAAAGATGCGCTTTTCGATAGTACAACCACACTCTATAACCGTCGCTCTTTCGACCGTGACATAGAAACCCTGTGTGAAGCACAACAATCTTTGTGTCTGATTCTTCTCGATATCGACCACTTTAAAAATTTCAACGACACCTATGGCCACTTGTTTGGCGATATGGTGCTTAAAGCGATCGCTCGCAAGCTGAAGTTAAGTTGCCGTGAAGGTATTTCTGCCTATCGATTTGGTGGTGAAGAGTTCGCGCTGATTGTGCCTAACAAGTCTTTGCGTATTGCTCGTCAACTCGCTGATACCAATCGTCGCTCTCTAGAAAAGCTGTCGATTAAAGATCGCCGCAGTGGTCAACAAGTCGGCAGTATCACTGCATCGTTTGGTGTCGCTGAACTTGAACCCGGCGAATCAGCTCAATCGCTGATTGAACGTGCTGATAAGCTACTTTATGAAGCGAAATCACTTGGCCGTAACCGAGTCATGCCTTTGTAAAACACACCAACAATGCTCTTATCGACATATTAGTCGGCTCGTATTGAGACTAGAAAGCCCCAAAGTTCATTATCTTCGGGGCTTTCTCTTTAGTTGTATAAATTACTTTAGCTAACTAGGATTCACCGTTAGATCTGGAAGCAATAATTCAAGCAGTAGTCTTCACCACTCTTTGCTCTGAACTCTTTATCTTCACTGCATGCCTTTGGTTTACCCTTTGCGTCACCTTGAATCAAACTGATCCAGTGGCGCATCGCTGCAATGGTCTCTTCACGCATTGTGGTTGTTGCTTCCATTGGTGATTGGCCAAACGTGGTGCATGATTCCAACTGAATATCATCAATTTCTACTAGCTCAATACAACCTGTCCCTTTGTGGCAACCAAACATCACCTCTAGGTGGCTGCCACTGCCATCTCGAAACAAGATAGAGTCTGGGTCGTTCTTCTCACCCATGTACGCTACAAACTGCTTAGGGTGCTTCAGACCGCTGTGCTGACCGTCTTTAAAGTAAGCCATAATATGGCGGTAATCGACTACGTAGCTGGTTACGTCTTGATGTGAGCCATTCTCTAGTGGGAATAGTCGATCAAGCAGCTGCTTTGCTTTCACTTGCTTTTCAGTTTGCTGATTAGCATTGATTGTCTCCACGGCAAAGACAGCTTCAGCGATAAATGGCTTTGATTGTTTTTGGATTTCTGTTTTATCGAATGTAAGCATATTCATAGTCTTTCCCTCTTGACCAGTCCGGTGATAACCACCGATTTCTACAGCAAAAATGTGTCCTAGAGCAATTATTCCAAACTAACGTTTAATTTATTTGTCATTTTGTGAATTGCTTAGTTTGTAGATTAGCGTTTTTTTACATACAATTTCACAACAAAAATTTTACAATGTGAATTTTACAAATATGGCCTTGTCAAAAAGTTTAGTTCGTCAGTCACATTTCCTAGGTACGAAAATACGTAACCTAAGAAAACGTAACCATTTAACGATGGAAGACCTGTCTGCGCGTTGTATTAGAATCGACCCAGAATGTGCTCCTTCCGTTTCTTACCTTTCAATGATTGAACGTGGAAAGCGGGTTCCGAGCATCGATATGCTGGAAGTGATTGCACAGGTCTTTCAGAAGAATCCGACGTGGTTCCTCGACGACGAATCTGAACAACAAGCCATTGCTCCTGATAAGGGGAATCGTGGTGGGATAAGTGGCATGGCGCTCGAGCCGAGCTTCCTATTCTCAAACGACATCCTGCAAATTGCGATTCCTGAGATGCTGTCACAAACGGGCATTTCAGGCCGCCAGTTTGCGCACCTCTTGATTCGAGCACACCAAGAGAGCAACCAGAACCACTTCCCTGACCTTGAGCGCGCTGCGGAAGAAGTAGGCTTAAAACGTCTTAACCTCAGCGTAGAAGACCTGATAGACATCGCTAGAAGCCTAGGAATCAACATCCGCTGGGTGACGCGCACGCCGCAAGACGTCGTCGATGAGCTCGGAATTAACGCTAAGCAGTTAGTGACCTCCTTCTTTGAGCCTCCCGGTACTATCTTCTTAAACGAGATTCTTAAAGAGTATCCAACTCGTCTGAAATACGACCTTTCGGTTTATATCGGTCATTGCATTCTGCACAGCAAAGAAGGCCTAAAGAGTGTGTTGTCGGTCGGTAACAACAACACGTGGGACGACAACCAGGTATCAGGCTCTTCACAGCTCAACTCCCAAGATATTCTTCAAGCATGGCGAGACTTTGAATCCAGCTTCTTTGCTGGCGCACTTCTGTGCCCGAAAGTCCCGTTTAGGCAGCTACTTGACCGCACTGGTTACGAAATCGACGTTCACAAAAGAGCAGGGGTTTCCCCCTCTGTTGCGATGCGTCGAATGACTGTAGTATCGCCCTACCCTCACTGGCACTACTTTGATGCTTATGGGCCGGGGAAACTCAAGGCGGTATATCGCGGGAACGGGATTCCGCTACCTTGGGGAAATATGAGAACGGTCGCTGACCCATGTCAACATTGGGCTGTGTTCCGTCGATTATCAGAACCTCGAGCGGGAAGCTCGGCTCAAATCTCCATTTTGAACGTGGGTGATGAGCCAAGAATCTACTGCTGTGAATCCATCAATATGACTGATCCTGCGGGTAACAATCGTGTGTTGTGTGCTGGTATAGATCTCAACCCTGCAATTGATGCTCAAGGCGGTAATTCAAGAGACATAGCAGAGCAGCTTAAAGCGTCATGTGTTAACAATGGTGGCTCTGTGGCAATTCCGCGTAACATCAAAAAAGATCTCACGACAATAGCCAAGATTCTAAATATAAATTGGATTGAACGTGGGATTGAGACAGAGGCGAGGCTTATCTGCTCCAGAGGTGGAGAATGCCCACGCCAACCAAGCTGTTACTCTAAGTGTGGTGAGTAAAAAAGTAATAACAAAAAATAGAACCTAAATTTCAGACAAAAAAAAACCAATCACAATAAGGGTGATTGGTCATATATTTTGTGTGAACAAAAAAGGTTCACTAACAACGTCAGTTGGCTAGGTGACCCTCGGCTTAAGAAGGGTCACCATTACTAATGCAGCATGCGTGCCAACTTTTAAAACACGTATTTACTACGCATCTGGACACGTATCGGCCGGATATCCTTGTTTGTTTTGCAAACTGGAATTGCAAATTGCAAAATTCAACAAAAACGCTAGTGATTATGTTATTATTAATGAATCATTAAAGATTCATTACCCTTCCCAAAAATGTCATATTTCCCTTAGATTCAATCACTTTAAACAGCAATAAACCTCCCCTAGCTTACTCAAGCTATACGGATACTCAACATAAACAACACCCTAAACAACGCCCATAAAAAAACGCGAACATTGAGATTCAATATTCGCGCTTATTCGATTTCTATGACAGAAAGAACTTAACCCACGAGACGCCTTTTTATAAAGCGACTCATGTTCGTTGCTCTTTCAATATCTCAGAAAAGATTACTTCTGAGGAGCTGGCTTAGAACGGCTTCGAGACGGTTTGTTTGTAGAAGGTTTGTTGCTTGTCGGCTTATTTGACGACTTGCTTGGGCCGTAGCTGCCGCCGTAACCAGACTTCTTAGGTTTGCCTGCAGGTTTACCCGCGTTGTTTGGCTTACCAGTACCGTTAGATTTACCCGCACCGCTTGGTTTGCTCAGAGTGTTCTGAGCACCTGCGTTATTTGCAGCAGGTTTATTGCCCGCACTACCGCGTTTAAAGTTGCTGCCGTTGTTTCTTACTGATTTATCTTCAGTTGTCGCAGCTGAGTTGTTTTCAGCAGGTTTCTTACCTGATGTCGGCTTACGCTTTGGAGCCGAACCATTACCAGCTACATGACGCTTGTTCTTACCTGCTGGCTTGTGCCCGCGAGCGTTATCACCAGAGCGTTGACCATCAGCATGTTCACGTGGCTGTTTTGCTTTCTTCGGTTTCTTAGGCTTGATTGGACGTGAATCCAAGCGAGACTCAGGTAACTTATTTACTGGAGAGAAACCTTCCAGTTCACGACGCTCTAGCACTTGTTGAATCAGGCGTTCAATACCGAACAGCTCACCCACTTCATCAGCACAAACCAATGAAATCGCTTTACCTACTTCACCTGCACGGCCAGTACGACCGATACGGTGTACATAGTCTTCTGATACATGAGGAAGATCGAAGTTAACTACTTGAGGCAGTTGCGGGATATCGATACCACGAGCGGCGATATCAGTTGCAACAAGTACTCGTACCTTACCTGTTTTGAAGTTCTCTAAGGCTTTAGTACGTGCACCTTGGCTCTTGTTACCATGGATAGGTGCAGCAGTGATGTCTTGCTCTTCAAGGAAGCGAGCAAGCTTGTTCGCACCGTGTTTCGTCTTGCTGAACACCAACACTTGTTGCCAATCGTTATCTTTGATTAGCTTCGCTAGCATTGCGCTCTTTTTCTTTTTGTCTACTGGGTAGATGCTTTGCTCAACCGTTTTTGCCGTTGAGTTTGCAGGGCTTACTGAAATCTCAACAGGATTGTTCACCAAGCCTTTCGCTAAGCTGCGGATATCATCAGAGAACGTCGCTGAGAACAGTAGGTTCTGACGCTTCTTAGGCAAGAAAGCTAAGATCTTACGAATATCGCGGATGAAACCCATGTCTAGCATGCGGTCCGCTTCATCTAGCACTAGGATTTCTAGTTGGTCAAAACGCACTGCATTTTGGTTGTATAGGTCAAGTAGACGACCAGGTGTTGCCACCAACACGTCACTACCTTTACGCAGTTTTTGCATCTGAGGGTTAATCTTCACACCACCAAACACGACCGTCGAAGTCAGCGGTAAGTTAATACCGTACTTCACTACGCTGCCATTCACTTGCGCAGCAAGCTCACGAGTTGGCGTTAGCACGAGCGCACGAACTTGGTTCTGACGTACGCGAGTACCTTTCGATAACATTTCAAGAATAGGTAGCGTGAAGCCTGCAGTTTTACCTGTACCTGTTTGAGCAGCGGCCATAACATCTTTGCCCGTTAGGACAGCTGGCACGGCTTTCTCTTGTATTGGTGATGGCTTATCGTAACCTTGTGCTTCAATAGCTTTAAGGATCGGTTCAGAAAGGCCAAGGGAGGTAAAACTCATAGATTATTTTCTCAGTTGAATAACATTTAGTATGAGCAACACGTTAAAAAGTGCGTTGCTTCAGCTTTTGCTCATCAAATACATTGATACGGAGCAAAGCGCGGTATTCTGAGGCTTTTCCCCCCATTCAGCAACTAAATTCTAATCGCAGCTAAAATTCAACCTAGATAACTTGTCGCTTCTGTTCGTACATTTTTTCATCAGCGGCTTTTAAGAGCGCATCGACATCATTGTAGTTGTTATTGTGAATAACCCAACCCACACTGATTCTGAGATAAATAGAGTGCGCGTCGTACACAACTGGTGCCGAGCATATCGCCTTTCGTAGTTTAGTCACGATCGACGATACGTGTTGATCATCGATAATGCGTGGCAACAAGACCAAGAACTCATCACCGCCTATCCTTGCGACGATATCTGAAACACGCAGCTCACTTCTGATGCGGTTAGCACACTCAATCAATACCTGATCGCCTGCCGCGTGACCATAAGTGTCGTTGATTGCTTTAAACCCATCGAGGTCGATATTTACAACAGCAAAGGTTCTCGCTCTCTGTTTTTGAGTGGTTTTGAAGGCCTGTTTGAGGCTATACATGAAGTATCGACGATTCGGTAACATCGTTAGCTCATCATGCATAGAGCGGCTATCTGCAATCCGGTACAGACGATAAATAGTAAAGAAGGCAAACGCCAACACTAATATAATGGAGTAGCCTACCAGCCTTACCGCTTGGATTCGATACCAAGGCTCATCCATCAATACATGTTCGTTACCGGAGAGAGCAAGGTACCAACCCCCGTATGGAAAACTCACCTGTTCAGTGGCAAACGCATTATCGAACACATCCTGAGTACCATAAAAGACAGCGCCATCTTTCCCTGAACTGTTTGCACCACGAATTGCTAATTCATACTTGTTCTCTATCTTGCCGATTCCAACATCTTCAAACAGCTCATCTAAACCGATAACAGCACTGGAGACACCCCAATAATCTTGATTAAAAGGCGGATCTCGGAAGATCGGAGTACGTGTAATAAGGGCTTGCCCACCTTGAAACAGCTCAAAAGGACCAGCAATAAAGGTGTTGCCAAAATTACGGGCTATCTCAACAGACTCCCATTGATTTGGGTGATCACGATAATTAATACCGAGAATCTGCTCATTACCTTCCATCGGGTAAACAAAATTTAGAATGTCGTCTTTGGCGAGTCCGATAAGTCGAATATGGAAGCCATCTTGAATGATATTCTCTGCAATCTTATCCCAATTTTTTACCTCTCCATCGGGGTTGATGGTCACTAAGGTCGAGAAATTATTGAGGATATACATATCTGACACGATCGCGGCTTCAATCCGAGAACGAATAATGGATAGTTGCTTTTTTGCCTCTGAATACGATTCGTTTTTAAGAAAAGTTAATTGCTTGGCATGAAAGAACTCAATTGCGCTTACTATCGCAAGAAAAAAAAGAAAAGCTACTACTCTGGCAGACCACTGCTTGCTAGAACCACTTGGCATTTACGAACCTCTAACACTATTGTTCTATATACTGCCTTATAACGGCTCATTTCTGGCTTATTGCTCCAGTATGCCGCTAAGTCATTAAAAATCCATACTAACGTCGACTATCTATCAAATATTGGGTGATCCATCACTTCAAACTTCTTTACTAAACGAATGGTTTAATCAAAAAGGGTTAGTGAACCTTATAAAGCTTACATTGTATTGACTCAACGCTTACATTAAAGGATTCATCAATGTTATTTTACATAGACTAATAATCAGCTTGGTACCTCACGACATGAAGTTAAAAACTATCACACTGTGTACATTGCTATCAGCCTCGGTTGCCGTTCACGCACAAGAAAACGTTCAAGCGCCAACCGCAGTGAACGTTCAATCCCAAGCAGATTCGCTCAATTCTCAAGAACAATCTTTCAAGCAATCTGCAGACCTAATTCGCACCACCTACGAAAGCCAGCTTTACACCCTGCCTGCATTCAAAGAAGGTCACTACGGGCTGCGCATGTATCGTCAAACATTAGACGATAAGTATTCAGCGGCGGTGTGGAGCGACATGGCTCGAGTGGCAAGCAAGCTCAGCACCCTGTCGAATGACGTTCAAACCATGGAACAAATCGTACTCTACTCAGAGAAGCGAGTTGCATCTTATATTGGTGATAACGATGAGCGCAGTATTCGACGCTACAACATCACCAAGCACATGCCTGAATACCTTTACCTTGGTGTTGACCTTCTAGGCTCTATGGCTCGTGCTAACGAATACGGTTTAGAACACAAGAACGATGCCAAGCTACGCGAAATCATTCGTCGCTATGACTTCTCACGATACGTGACCAATGAAGACATGGTGAAAGCGTGGGCCGCTCAATTAGCGAATCAGGTTTACTGGTTGCGCCAACTGGGTGAGCAGGATGTCGTTGATGAGTTTGTCGATACCTTCAAAAAAGCCTACCCAGATTCGCAAGACAGGAAGCTTTCAAGCCAGCAATACGGCAATAAGATCTATGGTATGACCCATGTGATCTTTGGTGATTCAGAATATTACCAACATCAAGTAAGCGAACAAGACCATCAATGGGTCTACGATTACTTCAGAGAAAACATCGATACGATTCTGCTGCGTGCGAAAGAAGATGTGATTGCTGAGGTTGGATTAACCTTCTTATTGGCAGGTTTAGAAGATGACCCAGTTCTAGAGAAAACTCGACTCGCGATTCAAGCTTCAATCGATGAGAAACAAGGCATGATCCCTTCTATCACTGGTGATTTTGATCTTGAGTACGGTGAACACCGCAACGTGTTAGCAATCATGCTACTCGATTGGCAGCAAGTGAATGAAGCGCCGACTTATGAAGGCAACCCTAAGGTGTTTACTAACATCCCTTACGGACTCATTAAAAACCAACCACCGAAGAACTAGCAACATACCTAGCCTAGGTTCATCATAGAACCCAAAAAGCCTCATACCTTTCAAGGCTGCGGCTTTTTGCTGTTTACTACGTCAGTACTCGTATCAAAAGTTGTTAATATCAAAACCTGCGTAAAGATAAAAACAAAGACGACATCAAGCTCCTGACACGGCTTTGTTCATCACTATCGTAAAATCCCCTTCTGCGTAGCCCTCCGTTAAAGAGACATCATCGCAGAGCGTTTTACAGAAACGATAGACACCTTGAGGGTGATAACTCATCAAGGTATTACGCGAAGGATACTGGCTTGAGTTGAGAAGATTAAAAATCACCGTCTGATTCGCCAGTTCATACATGCGAGTAATCATGTTTGTCAGATAATCAGAATCACGAGAGATGTAGTTCAGTGAACCACTAGCGATGACAATGTCGTGCGCCTCAAGGTTCATTTTGCTCATATCACCCGCCAAAAACTGACAACGATCTTCTGTGTAGTTTTGCTTCGCCTTCTTAAGAAAGCCTGCGTGTTGGTCAACGCCGGTATAAGATTGAATACGATAGATGCTGTCGAGCAGTTCAAACAGCTCGCCATAGCCGCAACCCAAATCTAAAACACTCTTCTTTTCGAAGTCCGCCGCACGAGCGATTACTTCAAAGCGACACAATTGACTCTCTTCGCTAGTCCAACCTAAAGCTTTAGCCTTGTCGCCATTCGAGCGGTTAGTTTGTTTCCGATGATAGCGATACACCTTCCAACGATCGAGCCAGTGCATTACGAGAAATCCACCCACACTTCACGACCACCAGCCAGCTCTTGGTTATGGTATTGCCATTGATATTGCGCGAGCAGCTTTTCGGTGAGCTCTAACCCTAGACCAAAGCCCAAATGATTGTCTTCTATCGTGCCGTCAGTGTTGTGATTAACAATGGTGACTTTCGAGCCTACCTGAACGATGCCCACGGTACCGCTTCCTGTGTGTTGGAAAGCATTGCGAATCAAATTGGTCAGCACTATGCGAGTGAGTCCGACTGGCAACTGACATTGTGTGTCGTCGCGTTCAAGATTCACAGCCACGGCTTTGCCATTCAATAGATAGCTTAAATCGTGGTTTATTTGTTGCAGCAGTTCACCGAGATGTATGTTTTCTAGAGGCAGATCTTTGTCTTGTTGTCGGGTAAGCCACAACAAGGTTTCTGTCAGATCTGTCATGGTGAAACCCGCGCGCTTGATTCGATCAATGACTTCAAGCTGCTTTTCTGGGCTCTTTCCCTTTTGAATCAACTTCTCTAGCAATTCACTATTTGTTCTTGTGACCGCAATAGGAGTACGTAATTCGTGGCTCGCGTAACCCAAAAATTTCTGCTCTCGTTCTAAGCTGTTTTGAACCGAACTCAAACTATCACGAATGATGTTAGCCAAGGTGTTCAGTTCACTGAAGTGAAAATCAGGTGTCGGTTCACTGAGGTTATCTTTATCTAGCGATTTGGCCCAGTTCTTTAGCTGCTCAACAGGCGATGCCACCTTACGTAACACCAAAACCAAGATAACGAAAAACAGTACGATCGCACCCAGTGCGGTCAAAAGAATCGTGATAAAGTGCGGAAGCCCTTCATCATTAATGAAAGGGTCATGTTTTTGAGCAAACACCGCAGAAACATAACGAACCTCATTACCTTTCATCACCTTCATGGCGAAATAGCCTTTCTCGGGAGGTGAGAATATAGATTTGCCAATGATTATTTTGGTCATGCGGTTGAATTGCAGTTCGTTCTGGTTAAGGTTGTTCTGAATACTTTGTGGCAAGTCGCTCCATTGGGTCGCCACCGTAAATTCTTGATTGGTCATAGGCTTACCCGGCTTTACCGCATCTTGTTGCGCTTGGGCAATCATAGAGCCACGCATAGCGATATCCATCCCCGAGACAAAGTAGTTTACGCTCAAGGCAGAAAGAACCAGAATCGTGGTCACGCCTGTGACTAAAATAGCCAATAAAACGTAGATCCTTAAGCTTGGTCTGATCTTCATGCTTGTCGTAACTCCTTAATCGCAAAACCTTTACCCGCAATGGTATGCAGCAGCTTATTGTCTTGTTCAGCATCGACTTGTTTACGCAGATTGAAGATATGCACTTTTAAGCTATTACTGTCTGGTTGATCGTCGCCCCACACGCCCTGCATGATCGTCTCGCGTGAAACAGGATTGGGACTAGATCGCATCAAAACTTCTAAAATTTTGAGCGCAGTTGGGGAAAGCTTGAGAGGTGAGTTCGCACGATAAGCTTGATGCTGTTTAAGGTCGATCTCGAGATCGCTCACCGATAAGCGTCGAACCTGACCACTGCGTCGCTTCGCCAACACTTGCACTCGAACAATCAACTCTTCCATTGCAAAAGGTTTCACCAGGTAATCATCGGCCCCTTTTGAAAAGCCTGTCAGCTTATCATCAAGCGTATCACGTGCAGTCAGCATCAAAACGGGTGTATCAATACCCTGCGTTCTGAGATTCTCACACACCTGCAAGCCGTTCATTTTAGGTAAGTTGAGATCGAGAATTACCGCGTCATATCGGTTTGTTTCGATGAGGTTGAGTCCAGCTAAACCATTCGCTGCATGATCGCACTGGATATCTTCTAAATCGAGGTAATCAATAACAGCAGTGGCTAAATCAAGGTCGTCTTCAACCAAAAGCAATTGAAGCTTATCTGTGAGTTTATTGGTGACGGATTCTGCCATCGTGACGACCTCTATTGTTAGTTGTAGTGTAGCTTTGTAGTGATCTTTAATATCTTGTTCGGTAATGAACCTAGACCGAAGTTGCTGAGCCTCGCTCGGCATTTATCAGCCTAGATATCATTAGCTTAGCTATTGTTAGGCCGTTTGTTCAACGCCTTTGACTCGATTTGTGACTTTAAGAATCAGAGACTTAATCTCACACTGAATCATTAACAATGCTGGCGTTAGAATCAGTGTAATAAACGTCGCAAACAAAATACCGTAGCCTAGCGCCGCTGCCGCAGGGATCAGGAACTGAGCCTGTAAAGACGTTTCACTTAATAGTGGCGTCAAACCTGCAAACGTCGTGACCGATGTAAGTAATACCGCTCTTAGTCGACCAGAACACGCTTCAACAATCGCATCGTGAACCGACTTGCCCTGCTCTTTGATTAGCTCGTTGAAACGAGAAACCAACAACAAGCTGTCATTCACCACCACACCGCTCAACGCAAGGATACCGTTTAACGATAGGATACTGATTGTTAAGTCATTCCACCAGTGCCCTAAGATTGCCCCAACAATACCAAATGGAATCGCTGTCATGATGATCACTGGTTGAATGTAAGACTTCAGCGGGATAGCAAGCAGCGTATAAATCGCTATCATGGCAAGTATGAACATACTCATCATTGAACTAGCCGTCTCTTCTTGTTCTTCCGTTTCGCCAGCAAAGTCGACCGTTAATCCCGGGTATTGCGCTTCTAAATCGGGTACTAATGTGTCTTGCAACTGATGAACAAGCTCAGCAGGTGCAACCACGTCTTTATCTAATACTGCACTGATGTACACCGCTCGTTGGCTATCAATGCGTGTGATCTCTGATACTTGGTAATCAGAATATACTTCAGCAACCGTGCTCAAAGGCACCACGGTACCGTCGTTGGTTCTCACGCTCGCTTGCTTGATATCCGCAATGGTTTGGCGATCCGATTCAGGGTAACGAACTCGAACTTTTACCTCATCCTTACCACGCTGGAACTGCTGAACGATATCACCACCAAACGCCTGTAATACTTGTTGTGAAAGGCTTGCCGTATCGAAACCTAACGCACGGCCTTGCTGTGTTAATTCAAAACGATACTGAGGCTCACCAAGATCCAAGTTATGGTCAATACCACTCACACCTTCAATCGCTTGCAGCTTGGTTAAGAATTCATTACCCGCCGCAGTCACTGATTCTTCATTCCATGCTTTCAGCTCTACTTTGAAGTTGTCGACCATCTCCATTTTAGACAAGATCTTGAGCTTCTTAACCCCTTCCATCTGGCCCACAGTCTCTTGCCAAGCATCAGCAAACTCGTTCGATGTGTAGACACTGTCGCTGTCCAATTCAATTTTCACTTGGCCAGAATCATCGGCATCCGCGATAACTTGAAGACTCAACAGCTTAGACGCTTCATCTTGAGCACCGTATTTGGCTCTCAGTGTTTCATCCGTTTGTGTTGCCGCCGCTTCAAGCACTAATAAGTTTTGTTGTGTTTGGCCAAAGCTCGCGTCGTTTTGCATCGACATATCCGCAGTTACCGTATCACCCGGCATATCAGGGAAGAACGCTACACGAACCGCCCCCGTCATTGGTAACCCAGCAACTAAAATAAGCAATGACAAGAAAACCATCACTACCGCATAACGCAGTTTCAGCGCCCATTCAATTGTGGGGCAGTAGATACGCTTATTAAACCAACCTAGTCCAGTATCGGCAGCATGTTGAACGCGAGCCCACACTCCCTTCTTCTCACTGCGCTTGGTATTAATGTGCGCGAGGTGTGATGGCAGGATGAACTTAGACTCAACCAAAGACAGCAACAAACAGATAGTCACGACCGTGCCGAATTGAGCGTAAATTTGCCCCATTTTACCGTCAACATTCGCTAACGCTAAGAAGGCAACAACTGTCGTTAACACACCAAATATAGTTGGTGATGCCACCTTCATGGTACCTCGAATGGTACTGCCTATCGAATCGCCTTCTTCTTTGCGTGTGGAATAGATACTCTCCCCGACCACCACCGCATCATCGACTACTATCCCGAGCGCCATAATGAAACCAAAGGTGGTCATTTCATTGATGGTTAACCCCATGAAGGTATCTGTCATGAAGAACATGGTGCCAAAAAAAACAAACGGTAAGCCAGCGGCGACCCAGAAAGCGACACGCACGTTTAGGAATACCGCTAACACGATGAACACCAAAGCAATACCGGTGAGCGCGTTCTTCATCAATAGGCTTAAGCGGTCTTTGATCATGGTACTTTTATCATACCAAGTTTCGATTTCGACATCGCTAGGCAGCATGTTGCTGTTTTCCCAGCGCTCTACCACTTTCTCTGCTTGTTCAACAATGCTGACGACGTCTCCGTATTCATCCATCACGATCTGAATTGCCATCGCATTCTGTTGGTTATAACGAGAAAGCATGAAGGTATCATCAGCAAACATGTCTTCAACGTTGGCAATGTCACCCAAGGTAATTTGCGTACCATCAGTCGTCGTCATCACCGGAATCGCGTTGAAATCTTGGATCTCATACGCCTGTTCAGAAACCTTCAAACGAACCGTTTTTTCGCCATTACGAAGGCTCGTCGAGATAGCCGCAGAAGATTCCGCATTGATCGCTTCAGAAACGTCAGTCAGAGTTAAGCCGTATGCCTGTAGCTTGTTCTCATCAACCTCAACTGAGATCATAGGGTCAGCCTTAGCCTTGATTTCCAAATCACGAATTGATGACTGGCTCAATAGATCTGATTTCAATTGCTCGGCTAAGCTTTGAAGCGTTGCTCGGTCTGCGTCACCATAGATCTGCACCCATAAGGCATGATCTTGCATGCGAGCTTTATCAATCACAGGATTATCAGCGCCAGAAGGCAGGTTATTGATCGCATCAACCTTAGTTTTAACGTCAGTTAACAGGGTATCAAGATCATAGGTGCTCGTTTTTTCAATCGAAACATGGCTACCATTCGCATCAGAAGTTGACGTAATACGCTTAATGCCCGGTACGGTTTCTAACGCATCTTCAATCTTAATCGCTAGGCCTTCTTCCGCCTGAATAGGGTCACCACTGTCATAGGTCACAGACACTGTCACCACATCGGGTTCAAGGCTTGGAAATGCTTCTTTACGCAATGAGTTCAGTGATAACAGGCCTATGATGATCACGCCCACTAACAACAAATTCGCTGCTACAGAGTTATTCGCGAACCATGCGATTGTGCCAGTGTGTGGTTTAGTTGGCTTCTGGTTACTGTCCGCTTGGTTATTCGGTTTCAACTCATGAGACATGACTACCCCTCCGCCTTAGCCAGAACGACCATGCCCGCTTTAAAGCTACTTAACGGACGCTTAACCACTTGAACACCGTCACCAATTTCCAAGTTCAATTTGGTAGGATCGATGTAAATAAAACCACCCTTTTCAAATTCAACATTCGCGTTTGATTTAGAAAGCAGACCGTTGTCATCCACAAACCACAGGTCACCTTGTTGCGAAAGTGCAGAAGCCGGAAGCTCCCACAATTGAGTTAGTTGCTTACCCGAGATCGTCGCTTGCACGAACGTGCCTGGATAAAGATCTTTCTCTTGCTCCAAAGGGTTATCGACTTTCACGATCAATGAGCGCTGACGCGTATCTTGTTGTAAGTGCTGCTCAACACGCTCGACATAACCTTGCCATTGGAATTGACCGTCAGAACTCGATAGAGTCACTGGCCACGGCTGCTCTTTCAGTTGGGTGTTATCGCTGTTGGGTAGGCTCAACCATTGGCTTTCAGAAAGGGGGACAGAAACTTCAACCTCATCAACGCTGTATAACGTGGCTATCTGAGCGCCCGTTTGTGCGTAGCTTCCCGGTTGAACATCACGGCTCACGACCAACGAATCAAAAGGGGCAACCAAGGTTGTTTTTTCGAGGTCTTGCTCAGCCTTCACCAATTCAAGCTTGGCGTTCTCCAAGGCTGCTGTTACTTGTGCCAGTTGTGGTTCGCGTAATACTAAAGGTGAATCCGGCTCGCCAGACAAACCAGAGCGTTGCCATTCAGACTTAGCTTGTTCGCCTTGTCTCTGCTCTTCCAACAAATCCAGTTGAGCTTGAGCCACATTTGCCTTCGCTTGGGTTACCGCTTGTTGGTAACTGGTCGAATCGATATTAGCGATCACTTCACCTTGGCCAATCACTTGCCCAGTTTCAAACTGCGAGCTGATCGTTTCTACTCGGCCACCAACTTCCGTCGAAAACATCAATTCGTAACGCGACTTCGCTTCCCCGTAACCCACCACTTCTGCTTGGTAGTCACCGAGAGTGGCAAGTACCACAGACACTTGCTGTTGTTGTGAAGCAGGTAAGGTCGTCGTATCAATAGACTTGGTTTGAATAGGCGTAGCTTGAGGTTCTGAAACCGTTAGTTCATTCGTCTTTTGAGGAGCAGGAGCCACTTGTGAATCGTTGTAAGCAAGGGCAGCAAAAATGCTTGAACCAGCCACTAAGGTGATTGCAATTGTGATGGTGTTCAGTTTCATGAAGATACTCCCAAGCCCAGAGCTAGGCCTAAATCAATTCGGTTTACGAGACGGTTATAAATGGTTTGTGTTAACTGCGCTTCAAGGTCATAGGTTTGCTGCTGAACAGTAAGTAGATCAAAAATGTCGACCAAACCCTGACGGTATTTCTCTTCATAGCTAGTGAAGCTGCGTTGTGCGCTTACCAAGGCGTTCGTTAGGTGTTGCTGTTGAAGCGTTAATGAGGACTCTTGCCCCATTGCATTTTCCACTTCATTCACCGCATTGAGCAGTGTCTCTTGGTAAGCCCAGTAGCTGGTTTCTGTGGTTAGGTCAGCAATTTCTGCCTGTGCTTTTAGCTTGCCACCTTGAAACAGTGGTGCTGACACTTGGCCAAGCGCACTCCACAAAGGTCCGGTAAGCAGCGCTTCGCTCGGAGAATCCGCCATATCGGTTAGGCTGGCAGATAAGCTGATCGACGGCAGCATCGCTTTGTACGCCGCGTCAGCACGCAATGTTTCTGCTTCGATATTGAAGAAAGCCGCTTGAAGATCGGGTCGACCTGCTAGATCTTGTGTCGGCATATTGTCTAGTGGATTAATGATGGTTGGAAACGAACCTAGCTCAGCAAGGGATAGCTCATCAGATTCACCACTCCACTGACCCGTTAATAAAACCAATTCACGTCGGCTTTGTGCAAGCTGCTCACGGTAATCAGCTAAGGTTGCTTGAGTCGATGCGCTGCTCGTTTTTGCATTATCTAGATCTTCAAGGCTACCTAGCCCTGCGCGATAACGTTCTAAAACAAGTTCTTCATTGTTTTCTAGAATCACCAAACGTTGCGATTCGATATCGACAAGCTGTTGCTTCAAACTGATATCAAGCCAACCTCTCATCACACTCGCGACCAAAAGATCTTGAGCGCCCTGAAGGTTAGCCTGAGACGTCGCAATGTCTTTCAAAGCGGCGTTGTTTGTGTCTGCAAGCTTCTGCCATAGATCGAGCTCCCAACCAACCGTGACATCAGTGGTGTAGGTTTCAGTCGTGCTTGAGCCGTCAGTGCCTTCGTCAGCTTGACCAGAAAAGCTCGCATCGACAGTTGGTAAGCGATCACCTGAAGTTACACCTTGCAGCGCATAAGCTATTTTGAGTGCTGTAATGCTTTGTTGGATGCTTGGGCTGTTCTGCAGAGCGCGCTCGATATAGAGGTCGAGCTCCGGTGCATTCACTAAATCGGTAAGTTGTACGTTCTCTGCGTCTAGATCTTGTTGAGTAGAAGCCTGTTGAATCAGCTCTGCGAGTAAGCTTTGTTGTGTCTGATTAGTGCTTTGCTCAGCGAGTGAAACATAGTCGGCCTGACTGGTTGTCGTGCAACCCATCAATCCGATTAGAGCAAGTGAAATAAGGGAATGTTTTAAAGGAAGATTCAATTTCATCTTCTTGTCTCCTGTAAGAATGGAGACAAGATAACGAGCTGGGGGTTAAGAGAGGGTTAAGGCGAACGTTAACCCCAAAAGAAAATACAAAAAGCGTACGTTTAAACTTCAGCTTTACGCTTCTGACTTGCTTGAAAAGAGCCCACCGATTTTATAACCGATCGCATAACAAACCACGGCGACAGTAACAAAAACTAATGCCGAAAAGAAATACGCTACAGACGCTGCGACACCAGCCCCCCACACCACGCTGAACACCAAACCGAGATAAGCCTCTTTTGGCCACTGGTAGATAGGAAACTGAGCGCCGCCAGCAATTAGGTAAACCATCGCAAACAAGCCAATGAAGGTAACAATAAGACCGATGAGAACGCGAATGTTCATGGAGAGACCCTTGATTAATTTAGCTTGGTTGCCATTGTTCCTAATCGAAAGCGGATATGCTTAGTCGGAACCGAATATTCTCAATCGAAATCGAATGTTCTTAATCGAAGCCGAATGTTATTAATCGCAACCTGATGATATTCAAGTATATCGGATAAAAGGAACTGGCTCTATTACTCTTCCGAGTGAGCTTTTACTCACGATAGACAAATCACAGTCGACGGCCAAAACCTGATTTCGCCTGATTAACAGGCACAAAAAAGCGGACACCCTCCTTACGTTAACTCCGTAAGTAAAGTGTCCGCTTTAACTGAATATAGCTTAAAGCAGGATGAAAATACCCGCTAAGCATGCACTCATTAGGTTTGCTAGCGTACCAGCAGCTACAGCTTTCAAACCTAAGTTTGCAACTTCAGCTCGGCGCTCTGGTGCCATAACACCGATTGAACCTAACTGAATCGCGATAGAACCAATGTTAGCAAAGCCACATAGAGCAAAAGTCACGATCACTTGGCTGTGTTCAGATAACAGAGCTTTGTTCTCAACGAAGTCGATAAAAGCAACAAACTCGTTCATAACGATCTTCTGACCGATGTAAGAACCTGCCATCAATACTTCATCACTCGGGATACCGATCAGCCATGCAAGAGGCGAGAACAGGTAACCGAAGATAGCTTGCAGCGTAATGCCCGCAAAACCGAACGTTTCACCTAGGCTTTCTAGGCCAGTGTTGACCATCGCAATCACACTCACGAAGGCAACCAACATTGTACCAACCGCTACTGCAACCTTCATACCGTTCATCGCGCCGCTTGCCAATGCATCAATCACGTTGCTTTGGTCAGCTTTATCGAGCTCAATGTGGTCGTAGTCACTTGGTGTGCTGCGCTCAGGAACAATGATCTTCGCCATTAACAGGCTACCCGGAGCCGCCATAAAGCTTGCAGCGATAAGGTATTTAAGCTCAACACCAAGGCCAGCATAACCACCAAGTACACTACCCGCTACCGACGCCATACCACCTGCCATTACAGCAAACAGTTCCGAACGAGTCATAGACTTTAAAAAGGGACGAATAAGAAGAGGAGACTCACCCTGAGAAAGGAAGATATTACCTGTAGCAACCAGAGATTCAGCTTTACTTGTACCCAGCAGTTTTTGCACCGCTCCGCCCAAGATTTGAATCACTTTTTGCATAACGCCTAAGTAATAAAGCGCAGAAATCAAAGCACTGAAGAAGATAATGATTGGAAGCACGCGAACCGCGAAAATGAAGCCTTCAGTAGCAAGGTCACCGAAAAGGAATGCGATACCAACGTCTGCAAAACCAAGCAGGCTAGAAACACCATTACTTAGGCTTGTTAGCGCCAATTGTCCCCATGGGAAATACAAGACTAAGGCTGCAAAACCGATTTGAAGTAATAGTGCACGAGAGACCGTTTTCCAGTTAATTGAAGAACGACTTTCAGATAACAGGTACGCGCAAGCAATCAGTGCAAGAACACCGACAAAACCAAATAGAATATTCATAATGTGTCCTAGTAACCCTTAAAGAGTGAACATGAGCCAAGCAAATGACATCAAAGGAACAGGACAAAGAACCGCAAGCAAAACGCTACGCGATGAAGGAGCTAACAGGGTTAGCGAATGTAACAACGAGTTGTTCATGTAAAAAATCACCTTATACAAGCAGTGGAACGTAGCTGGTCCGGTCCGTGGGGTCATTCACATATCCATGTGACGGCTTGTATTGGCTAAGCACCGGCTTAAAACCGGAAAAGAAGTATAAACAGTTAAGTGAGACTTTCATCACATTTTTTAACGCAAACGATCGCGCGGTCAAGGATTAGCCAAAACGTATTGTTTATCGTCGTTTTCGTGCTTCAAAACTGTAAACAATCTGTAGGGAGTTGAATTTGTAATGTTAAGTCTTTAAGTGTGTGAGCGTAATCACTCGGTTAATTCTGTGTGATTCTTACTACTTTTCTGTGCTCTGCCTCATTTCCCGAGACTTCAAGATTCATCTTAAGTTTAGATGCGTATATACTTTGTATGACCTCACCAAATAATTATCTATAAAATACCAATAGAGCTGATTAGATATAACAGCCATCGAGACTAAGAGAGGAAACACGTGAAGAAAATGGAAGCTCCGCACGACATGAACAATGGAGCTAGATTCAAAACAAATAGACACGGCTATGTGACAGTAGTTGAATATTATAATACCTATACTGTTATTGTCGCGTTTGAAAATACTGGAAATATCCGCGCTATCAGTGCGGCGAAATTACGTACAGGTCAACTCACCGATCGTTCTGTCGCGCCTGAATCAATTATGATTGGTGAAAAGGTTGAATCGGTTAAACACGGGATACTAACCATTACTCAAGTTGAATCTGAAAATATTGTGGTACTGACCAATGCCAATAACGAAGAAATTAGAATGTTATTGCCTGCCGTACAGAAAATGAAAGATAAAACAGAAGAAGTCGACAGTGAAAATATTGCCTCCCCAAAACCAACCTCTCTTAGCGAACTGACTAAAAGAAATAAAAAGACCAAAGACGTTAATAGCATGCTTAAGAAAATGCTTACTGACTACGGTCGATACGATTAACTCTCTGTTTTCAACAATAAAGCCTCTATAGATTTATATTCTAATATAAAAACTAGTTAAGCCTGCCTTTCTCAATAAAATACGTTGCATATTCGAGTGAAAAGTTAAATTTGATCAAAGTCTCACTCTGGATCTTTACCACAAATTAACGAGATCTCCATCACAATCTCATTTTAGTTTTGTGATGTGGATCTTATTGAAATCTGAATACTTACATTACTATGCTCTCACACAATAAGAGAACGAAGTTTCTCAACCCCTAAAATCCAATTGAGACAAATATTATGAAAAAGATTCTTGTAGTTTGCGGTAACGGCCTTGGTACTTCTCTAATGATGGAAATGGCAGTAAAAGAAGTCGCTAAAAAAATCGGTTTCGAAGCAGAAGTTGATCACGAAGATCTATCATCTGCAGCATCAAGCAATGCGGATATTTGGGTTGCAGCAACAGACGTTGCAAACCAACTAAAAGACGCTGGTAAAGAGAATATCATCAGCCTTAAAAATATTTTTGACAAAGCATCTATTGAAGAACAACTAAAAACTTTCATGTAAGGTCAAAATTATGCAAAACTTTTTCGAGTTCATGCTCGGCTTATTAAAAGAGCCGGCGATCATGGTAGGTTTAATTGCTTTTATCGGCCTGGTTGCACAAAAAGCAGATGTTTCTACCATTCTAAAAGGCACAATTAAAACCGTAATGGGTTTCCTAATTTTAGGTTTTGGTGCTGGCGCTCTTGTTGGCGCACTAAATAACTTCTCTGTTGTATTTACTGAAGCATTCGGCGTAAGTGGTGTTATTCCAAATAACGAAGCAATTGTTGCATTAGCACAAGAAGCATTCGGTTATGAAATGGCTCTAATTATGTTCTTCGCATTCGTTGTGAATATTTTATTGGCTCGTTTAACACCTTTAAAATATATTTTCTTAACGGGTCACCACACAATGTTCATGTCTATGCTGGTAGCGGTAATCCTGTCTACAGCTAACATCGAAGGCACTGCTCTCGTTGCAATCGGCTCGATCATTGTGGGTTCACTGATGGTTATCATGCCTGCACTTGCTCAAAAATACACAGAGAAAGTGATGGGTACTGATCAGTTGGCGATGGGTCACTTCTCAACGTTCTCATACTTAGTATCGGGTTACATTGGTAGCAAGTTTGGTGACACTTCAAAATCAACAGAAGACATCAACGTACCTAAGAGCCTAATGTTCCTGCGTGATACGCCAGTTGCTGTAGCAACAACAATGGCTATCTTCTTTATGTTTGCCTCAATTGTTGCTGGCGGTGACTTTGTTGAAACAGTATCAGGCGGTCAAAACTGGGTAGTATTCACCTTCATGCAATCTCTTGTGTTTGCCGGTGGTGTTTACATCGTACTGCAAGGTGTGAAGATGCTGATTGCTGAAATCGTTCCTGCATTCAAAGGTATCTCTGACAAGCTAGTACCGGGCGCAAAACCTGCTCTAGACTGCCCTATGGTATTCCCTGTAGCACCAAACGCGGTACTTATCGGTTTCCTTTGTTCTTTCGCTGCTGGCCTACTAGCAATGGCAGTTCAAGGTGCGCTTGGCTGGACAATCATTGTAGCTGGCGTCGTTCCACACTTCTTCGTAGGTGGTGCAGCAGGCGTTTACGGTAATGCGACAGGCGGTCTACGCGGTGCAATTCTAGGTTCGTTCTCGCAAGGTCTGTGTATCTCTTTCCTACCAATGCTACTGCTTCCAGTACTGGGTGGCCTTGGTCTTGAAGCGACAACGTTTGCTGACTTCGACTTCGGTGTTGTTGGTCTTATCCTAGGGTGGATTGTTTCATGAGCTTATTCGATTTAATTGGTAACCAAGGCGTTATCATCAACTCTGAAGAAAACCTAACGGTTGATGCGGCGATTGATGTGACTTGTTCAACACTGCTAGCGAGCAACAAAATCGAAGCAAGCTATGTTGAAGCTATCAAGCAAAAGCACAAGGACATCGGCGCGTACTATGTTCTAGCACCAAAAATTGCGATGCCTCATGCTCGTCCTGAGGATGGTGTGAACGAAGCATCACTGCAAGTGACAGTATTCAAGAAGGGTGTTGATTTAGAGTCGGAAGACAACGGTGACGTTTATCTTTCAATTACTCTGGCGGCAATGGACTCAGACAGCCACATCCACACGATTATGGCGCTATCAGAGTTGTTCCAAAATGATAATGACATTGATGCCATCATCGCAGCGGAAACTGAGCAAGCGATCATCGAGATCTTAAAGCGATACTAATCTCGATCTAAAAATCCTGATAAGCCCCCATTAAAAAAAGCGATAGCCTCGGCTATCGCTTTTCTGTTTCTGGTGTTTAGTCATTTCGACCGAGTATGAGTTTAGGCGTCACACCTCGAAAGCATTCAGTGGCGTTAAAACGCGTACATTCGTTTGTCTGTCGATAATTCAAAGCAATATTGCGCGTGTTTATTAAGGCACTCAAACACTTCTCGATCCAACTTAAAGTTATCAACGTGGTCCCTCAAAATAGCGAGAGTCTCTTCTAACGTCATGCCTCCACGATAAGGTCGAGACTGAGTTAGCGCTTGAAACACATCCACCACAGCAACAATTCGACTGGGTTGATCCAACTCTTCCGCCGTTTTTCCCATTGGGTAACCCGAACCATCTAACCTTTCATGGTGATTAGATGCCCACTGACAAACCTGAGGTGAACTGAACAACTCCTGCAATGCGAATCGAGTGTCCGTTGCATGGCGTTTAATACAGCAATACTCTTCTTCAGTGAGTAAATCCGGCTTATGCAGAATGTCATTAGGGGTTTGCAGTTTACCGATATCATGGACTAACCCAGCCAGATAGAGTTTGCGCTGAGTGGTGTAGGAATAACCCAGCTGTTTGGCGAGGTATTCTGAAAGCTGCCCAACCTTTAAAGAGTGCTTAAAGGTAAACGAACTTTTGGTATCAACAACATTGGCGATAAACTCGGCAAAGGCCACCGTCTCATCCAGCGACATTTGCTGGGAGAAAAATGGCACAGGTTCAAAGTTATCCCTCATGTTCTCGATGTATGGAATCTCCATAGAAAACCAGAAGTCATCCAAATCAACCAACTCGCACATGTGTTGCACAAGGTTGGTTTCGAACATCTCATCCGCTTGTTCAGTCAAACGTTCAATGATGCTCGCTTTGCCATCTGGTGTTAGGTTTCCATAACGATCAGAAGAGGTTATGCCGTATAGATAATCGACTCTATCGGCAAGCATCACGATGGCAGCTAGTTCTCTTTCTAACTCGCTGATATGAATAGCCCTTAGCTCAGACCACGGAGTATGGTGATAAAGAACCGGCTTAGCAAATATAGAAAGAACTGGGCACTCTTTTAAGATTTGGTAGCCCTTTTGACAATGGTGATAGCTTGAGTCAGGTACAAACCCAGACGTTAAACTGAGCTGTTCATCAATTTGCGAGACACCACAGTCGTGAATCAAGCCTAACGAAAACGCGAGCTGCGCTTGCTCTTCTTCCCACCCCACACTCAGAGCACACCGATACGCGATGTAACCCACCCTCTGTCCATGATTTTTACTTTCGAAACCGACGTTATCAAGCGCCTTAGCAATACCGAATAGAGCCTTCCTTAGGTCCACGGTCACGTCCTGGCAATGTTGATTCATTATTTAAGCCTAGCATTTTTATATTTTTTATATATTTAGGCCGCTAATACTAATGCATAGCTAATGATTATATACACAACTATTGTAAGGTTTAATGAGTTTCGTGATAGAACCAACGTATCACGAAAAATCCGTGCTACAAATGGTTGCATATTAAAAATCATGCGACATTATAGCCTGCCGACTAAGATTCGCTTAAATAAGCAGCCATAAGAAAAGGAAAGACATGTTTAAAACGGTTATCGACAACGAACTCTCCATCGCATTGGCTGAAGAGAGCTTCGCTTCTCACTACGCGGAAATCTCACAAAGCCAGAATGAGTACCTAAGTCAATGGCTCGTGTGGCCGCCACATTGTAAAACCGAGCAAGACTTTAGGATCTTCATCCAACGCTCGCTACACGATTATGCGGAAGGGAAAAGCATGACCTGTGCGATCGTGTATCAAGACAAGGTCGTCGGTAACTGCAGTTTCAATACTATTGATCATGATAAGCAAAAGGTGACGATAGGTTATTGGTTATCTGAGACATACCAAGGAAAGGGGATTGTGACGCGCGTTGTCCAGAAGCTGATTGATATTGCTTTCAATGAGTTAGATATGGAAAAGGTAGAGATATCAGCCGCAACCGGTAACCAAAGCAGCCGTAAGGTTTGTGAGCGCTTACATTTCACGTTAGAAGGTATCATCACGCGTAACGAAAACTTGAATGGTCGCATCATTGACCACGCTATTTATGGCCTTCATCGCTCTAAGCTCTAAGCTCTAAGCTCTAAGCTCTAAGCTCTAAGCAGTAGTACTAAGAAGTCACTAGCTTGTAAATCGGAATATGAAAAAGCCACGGTATTAGTCGGTGGCTTTGTTATTTGACGAGCCTGAAGAGTTCTTAAAGCTACAGTTTATGCGATCTTAGGAATCACGATACTGAACTTGGCACCACCATGGTTGCTGTCGTCGATTTTGATATCCCAAGAAAGTTTTTTAGCCGCCGATAGAGCAATCGCGAGGCCCAACCCCAATCCACCGTTGGTCGACGTTCTGCTTGAGTCTAGTCGAGAGAACGGAAGGAATACCTCATCACGCCTATTCTCTGGTATTCCAGAACCATTGTCTTCAATCACCACCAGCCAGTTTTCTGAGTTCTCATCCAGCGTCATCCACACTTTGTCTTGTGTGTAATTACCCGCATTCTTGAGAACGTTATCGAACACCAAGCGTGCCATTGAGCAATCACACTTAATCTTGCACTCTAGCTGTACCTTAGATTCAAAGGTGGCATTGTCTAGTTTCGAGTAACGAATTCGGTCTAGGCAATACTCACGAAGATCGGAGGTCACTTTAACGAGCTCAAAGAAAGAGTTATCCATGACATTCAACTTCGACAGCATGATGATTTCTGACGTGAGCTCGTTGATATCCTCAATGTAGGTATCAATGTCATCGAAAAGAACCTGATGATTATCGGGGGCTCCCCTTCTTAGGATATCGGTCGCCAGTTGAATACGACTTAGCGGAGTTCGTACTTCGTGTGGGATAGCTTGAGCGAAAATATGACTTTGTTTTACTTTGCTTTCGATCTCTTCAGCCATGAAGTTAAAACTGCTGGCCAAATCAGAAACAGGATGGATGTCGTCCATGTCAGATCGAGTACTAAGCTTGCCCTTACCAAACTGTTTCTGCTTCTCGACGAGCAACTCTATTCTTTCTTGAAAACGCCTCACAGGTAAGTAAACACTTGCTCCAATCGCCACAATCACAGCCAACAACAGCCCTAACAAAAAGTGTCGTTCTGAGTCTTCGTACCATTCAATGTCAGGAGAGAAAAAGTCCCCTACCTCACTGAACCCAAAACTGAATTTAGAGTTTGGTAGCTGAAACACGGTCGAATAGAGGTTGTCATCACTTAGATATATCGGCACACCGTTTAAGGTTGTGTATAACTCACATTGTTGGCAAGGCGCCTCGCCCGACCAATTCTCCAACAGGCGTAAATTGAAGATATAAAATTGTTGGTAGCCTGTTCTATCGAGCTCTTTATAGAGTGAGTTTTCTTGATTGTGTTGACGAACATACTGCTCCGCAAAGTAGATGCCATCATTGAGGAAGGTTTCGATCTCGGTGCGTCGCATGTACCCCTCACCAAGGTTCAAGAACAAAAATATCGTTGCCGACATCCCAGTCACAATCCCAAGGTATAAGCGAGCAAACATCGAAACCGAGCGAAGCTTCGTAGCAATGAACTTACGCAACCAGCATGTACCCCTTGTTGCGAACCGTACGAATCAACTGTTTGTCTTTTGCGTGAATGCGCAGCTTTCGGCGTAACCCAGACACGCGCATATCAATCGAGCGGTCGTTGAACGCGTAATCTATCCCTCTAAATAACTGACAGCACTGGTCTCGAGTCACGACCTGACAGATGTTATTAACGAGAAGGTTTAAGATTTCAAATTCAGCAGAAGTAAGCTTGAGGTTTTGGCCGTAGAGCGTGGCACTTTGAGCAGAACTGTTGATTACAATATCGCACTGTTTTTCAGCCGTAGTTTCTTGCGCAGTTTTTACGGGAGTCGCTCGACGCAATAACGCTTCAATTCGCGCTAACAAGGCATGGCCACGAATCGGTTTGGCAACGTAATCGTCCGCACCAAATTTAAACAAGCTGACCTCGCTCATTTCATCGGCGGAAGCCGTTAGCACTAAAATCATTCCATTGTAAAACTCACGGGCTTGACGGCAAATTTGCGCGCCGCTCATCCCTGGAAGCATCAAGTCCAACAGCACTAAATCAGGTTCAATACTACGGATCGCTTCAAGTGCCAAGCTCCCTTCATGAACAACGCTAACATTGTAACCTTCAGCTTCGAGGTAAAGCGTCGTTAGACGAGCTATCTCTTGGTCATCTTCAACAATGAGCACTTTGGTTTTCGACATTCCTATCACCAGTATTTATTAAAAGCGAAGGCAGTATATATACTGATCATAGATCATCAATGTTGGAATCAGAGCCCTACATTTACCGTACGCAAAACATAGTAATCACTTTTGTACATACACGTTTACAGAATAGAGAACCAACAACCGGTGCGCCTTGGTTTATCAAGGTTTCCTCCTTCAGAGCACACCATTTTGATGTGCAAGGAAAGTGGCTCTTTGATAAAAGCGAACTGCTGCTAAACCTAACCTGTACAACAAAGCAAAAAGAGAAGCTGATAAAAGCCAGATACAACGCAGAGCACGACTGTTTAACTGAGCTTTATAATCGCCGCGGTATCACCAACCTTTTGGAAACCAGTATTGCCTATCGCTCGCCCTTTGAGTTGATGTTTGTCGACCTTGATGGCTTCAAATTGGTCAATGATACTTATGGACACAGTGTCGGCGACCAACTACTTAAGCAGGTTGGCGAACGTCTTAAACACCTCGTCGACGAGACGTGCATGATCGGTCGATTTGGTGGCGACGAATTTATTGTGATTGCCCACGCCTGTCGAAATCACAATATCCCACTGCTCTGCTCGCGTATTATTGAAGCCTTGAACAGGAGTTTCCACATCAGAGGAATTGGCACATTGTCTGTTGGTTGCAGCATTGGTACTGCTCATTTCCCTGATAATGCCGTCGATCAAGAGTCACTGCTCAAGCAAGCGGGTATGGCGATGCATATGGCCAAAGCAAATGGACGAAATCGATTTCAAACTTTTACACCTTGCTTAGCACAAACCCTTCACCGTAAGGTAGAGATCCGTCATCGACTCACGCATGCCTTAGAGAACGACGACCTCAATCTTCATTACCAACCGATAATGAACACTAACAGCGACAAGGTGAAAGGATTTGAAGCCTTACTTCGATGGTCGGACGAAGAACTAGGTGACATCGCTCCTGACGAATTTATTAACTTAGCAGAGGAAAGTGGGCAAATAGTTCCTCTCGGAAAATGGGTTCTCAATTCCGCACTCAAACAGTTATCGATGTGGCAACGAGAGTTTGATCATGAGTTGATGATGAGCATCAATATCTCGAGCATTCAGATGCACGCTACCTTTGCCGAGCAGCTATTAGCAATGTTGAACTTCTACAATATCCAACCTCAAAGCATCGCCCTTGAGATCACCGAATCTTCCATGATCTTCAAGCATGGTGAAGTCAGGCAAGCGTTAAGCGATATTTCTAAATTGGGCGTAGAGCTTCACCTTGATGACTTTGGCACAGGCTACTCGTCACTGTCGATGTTGCATGACTTACCGATTAGCACCGTGAAACTCGATAAAAGCTTCGTCCACGGTTCACACAAAGGGAGCAAAGCGATTGTCCAAGCCACCCATGCTATCTGTGAAAAATTGGGGCTAAAAGTGGTTGCTGAAGGTGTCGAAACCGAAACGCAAAAAGCGTTCTTAATCGATTGTGGATACCAGTATCTTCAGGGATTTTTATTTAGTAAACCAATTCCCTCAAATGAAGTCGAAAGTCAGTTTTTGAATGGTCGACAATCCTACAATTAAAGACTTATTTATCAATAAATTAAGTCGTTTGAATGCTTCCTAAACAATCGGCTGCTGTGGGTGTGTACGCTTACGTATGCTTACATAGCGTTTAACAGTAAGAGGAAATAATTAAGCTATTGTTTATAAAGAAAATTACTTAGAAATTCACACAATAAAACACCAAACCATTATACCCACTAACTGTAATGACTTTGGTATTTAGATTACCCTCATTCCGTCCCTTTAGCAGAGCAAATAATCGGTAACCATGAACAGACAAAACGGCTTCACTCTTTTAGAACTCATCATCTCTGTATTAATTTTAGCGATCGTTTCGGCGACAGCTATGGTCAAGTTCTTAGACGTTCAAGGAAGTGCTCGGGCGAGTAAAATACATGATGTGGCTGGTAACCTTCGCACGGGTATCGATATGATCTACGCGAAGTCAGCGATTGCTGGCGTTGAGGATGAGTGCAACTATGTTGAAAAGACGGAGATTGAGACCTACTACGTTTGTCATGGTTACCCAATCGCCTATGTTGACTCACTAAGAAGACTGCTCAATATCGACGCAACAGAGCTTCATGTCATCAACAAAGAAGTAGACTCTGGCAGCAATGCAGAAAGAGTAGCCGCCATCTCTTTCGACACCGAAAACTACACCTATTCGCCAGAAGGAGACTTTTGTCAGGTGCTTTATCAGCCAGAAAAAGAACCACAGATCGTGGTGCTTGATGGTGCATGTTAAATACTCAACGATTGCACGCTTCCATAGTTAACACAAAGCCACCGCAACAGATCTTTGAATATCATGTGGTTACGCTAACATTTGCTCAAAAATAACACTAATTGATCTAACTTGTTGCTGCTTATACTTTTAGGCAGTGCTCATGGTATAACACCAATCTCATTCATATCTTATTTTCATCACTAGCCGATTAATATTTACATAGACACATATTTGATACATATGTCAATAATAATTCCATTAAAATTCTTTAATCAACACATCATGATAAAAATCATCCTTTCCCTATTTTAAATATCCCACCTTAAAGTTTAATTATTTAAATTTCGTAACAGAATAAATTAAAGTCAATCATTCAACAAATATAATTAATTCTATCATTGATTACTTTAATTAAATCACCAAAACAATACGCCACATAAATTATATTAATATCACATAAAATGACATAATTTAATTTTATCATGAAAAATTCTGATAAATCTCACGCATCGATAAGCTGAATGAATACCACCAGAAGCTACATTAGAAACCTCTAAATCCAGTCGCTAAACCTACCGCGTAGAAGCTGTGAAATGGATAAATACCAAAACAAATGGATAAATCCCCTTTACCCCTTGTAAATCATTGGCTTTCATTTATAAATTCAACTTTTGGGTGAACATCTCCATAACCTTTCATTAAAGCCCAAATTCTGCGATTAGTATCAACATCTTAAGAGGAAATGGTGACATTTTGGTTATATTATTTAGATCGAACTCTTGTGTTGAATGACAATCCCAGCCATCACATATCCATCACACAAATATAATAACTATCGCTTAGGAGTTGAGCTATGCACTGTTCTTTCAATATAAATAACAATAATGAGAGCTTGCAACTGATCTACAATGAAGAAAAAATATACATAAAAAGAGACAGTAATAAGATATCAGAGGAAACTCTTAATAGTAAAGAGAGTTTTGTTTTCAAATACCTTATTGAACACTCGTCAATATCAAACCCTCAATCTGCACGAGATGTTGAAGAATCTTTTAAATTACACTTTGACGAAGAGTTTAGCTTATACGCGTTAAAAAATATTATTGCTTCTATAAGAAAGAAATATCGAAGCTTATGTAAGAAAGCGAAGGTAGATAATAATAGCGAACTTATCTCTAACCTTTATAAGGTAGGTTACTTTATCGATCTCGATAAAAGCTCAACCAACCGTATCGCACCTAAGTACGACATCAACCAGTTCAAGCCCAGCCAGTTCGAGATGTTGAAACTGATGTTCAACACCTATCATCGAGAGCTGATTAAGGCTCTGATAGCCGTGTTCACCATCTCTTCCTTTTTCCTATTCGTTGTCTACTTTTCCCAAATCCTTTATACGACGAAGATTGCGAATGAATACAGTGAGAACACCAAACACATTGCCGCAGAAGTCATGGACTACGGTTGCGATAGCCACGGGGCTGTGCACTCGCTAAGGCACTCGCTCAACCTTGATTCTGTCGTCATGACCACACCTTATGACTCCTGCTATATCTCTAAAACACGTTCTAAGATGATAGAGCTCAATCAATTAGACGACTTCTACGATAGTGCTGACTTTGCCTATTCACGCTTCATGGATACCGAGCACGACATTGAGATGGTTGCTCGAATATCTAAACGATCTATCGAAGCTCGATACAAGAACTCACTATTGCCTCTATTAGTCGATTCGATTTCCATCCAGAAGAATGGTTACCACATCTTAAACCTTGGCGAAGAGAGTAAATCTATCTATCAAACCTCCCTACCAACGGGTGCAACCATCACCTTCTACAGTGACGACATTGTTGCACTATGGATTGCGCTTTCTCTGATACTCGCCACCCTGCTTTATCGCTCCTATATTCTGGGTTTCGTGATCTACCTGTTTCGTTGGAAACACATCTCCTTTGAAGAAGAGCCGATCATCAACACCGAAGACAACTGCGTTCTCTACTACGAGTTGTTATCTCGTGTGCGTAACGTTGGCGTTTTAAGCTTCATCAACACCATGAGACGCACCAATTTACTCACCTTTCATACTATTTTACTCATCGAGACAGTCAGAAAAGCGAAGTTAAACAACAGCCATGAGATCTATGGTGTCAACGTGTGCCCAAGTGCTTTGGTAGGGTCGAACTTCGCAAGGCTCAGAGAGCATTTAGCCGCGATGGAAGCGAATGAGTTTGTCGTAGAGATTACTGAATATTCGAACATTGGCTATGGGTGTGAGGTTATCGATAACATTAAGGATATCAAAAAGCTTGGTATCACTATCGCTCTGGATGACTTTGGTACGGGCAATAACAACATCGAAATCATCAATGTTATCTCTCCGGCCTATCTAAAACTGGATCGTTGCTTTGTTAAGGATATCGAGTCAGGAGAGCATCATCAGGGTGTATTGCTCAATATCTCGGAGATTGGACGCCTATCAAATATCACAATGATTTATGAAGGTGTCGAGACGCGTAGGCAGCAATATATCTTGTGTCAGTTAGGCTACAACTTACATCAAGGTTACCTATATAGCCGGCCTAATGACTCAAAGGAGCAATAGGCCCAGCCTAATAGAAATCTTGATCAGCAACCATTCCCTATTCAAATAATCATCGCTCATACAGCTGCTTGAAAGCCCACAAGGACGTAGGCTTCAAGTACCCTCCCCGCCAAACATGCTTTATCCAAAAATAAAAATATCCGATCCATTTTCATAAAACCCTTGCCAATTCGTATAAAAAGGTTAGTGTTATACACATGTATATCACCATGCAGTTTTAATTATGACCGAATGGAAAGACGACCAACCGATCTTTAGGCAGCTTGCCTCAAAGATCAGTGACCAAATTCTTCAAGGTGTTTGGTTAGAGCAACAAGCATTACCCTCTGTGCGCGCGGTTGCTGCCGATCTCAAGATCAACCATCTTACTGTCATGAAAAGCTATCAGTTACTGGTGGATGAAGACTTGGTAGAGAAAAAACGCGGACAAGGCATGTATGTGGCCGAAGGGGCACTTCAAAAATTGAAAGAGTCTGCACACCAATCATTCATCAACACACAGATCCCAGCCATCGCTGAGACGCTAGGCATCATTGATATGAGTGTCGAAGAACTCGTGAAACAGCTAGCACAACATATAAAGGACAAGTCATGAGTACGTTACTTTCCGTGAAAAACGTAACCAAAACCTATTCAAATCAAGTGGGTGTCGAAAACATCAGCTTTGAGTTAAAGCCAGGACAAGTACTTGGTCTGCTGGGCCACAATGGCGCGGGTAAATCGACTCTGATCAAATCACTGCTTGGTGGACACAACTATCAAGGTGAGATTGAAGTAAACGGCTACCACCCTATCCACCAGCACGCAGAGCTCATGCAGCACTTGTCGTACATCTCAGATGTTAACGTGTTACCAGAGTGGATGACGGTTAAACAACTGCTTCGATACACACAAGGTGTGCATCCTAGCTTCAACAAGCAAAAAGCAGAACAGACGTTAAGCAGCACCAATATTAAGTTGTCTTCTGCTATCAAGCAGCTTTCTAAAGGGATGAAAGTACAACTTCACCTTGCGATCATCATCGCGACTGACACTCAAGTGTTGATCTTAGATGAGCCTACACTGGGCTTAGATTTGCTGTACCGCGATACTTTTTATCGCCACCTACTAGAATGGTTCCACGACGGCGAACGCGCCATGATCATTGCAAGCCATGAGGTTTCAGAAATTGAACACCTATTAACGGATGTACTGATTTTGAAGCAAGGTCATTGTGTCCTGCAAAAAAGCATGGAAGACATCGAGAGCGACTATTTCATTCTTGAAGTCGCAAACAACCATTCAAGCGAGATTCAGAAACTCAACCCACTGACCTCACAATCAGGGCTAGGCACTACTAAGTGGTTATTAGAAGGTCAATACAAAGCGCAGGTTGAATCACTGGGTAACATCTATAACGTTGGTCTCGCAGATCTATTCCTTGCAACACAGACGGAGAAGGCATAATGCATCCAAGTTTTTACATGCTAGAAAAAGAACTCATCGAGCACAAAGTTAACACTCGATTGCCTCTGTTTGTCGCGTTATGTGGTTTCTTACTGTTCGTTGGTCTGTTCTTTAATGGCGCAGCACAACATGAGTTTTTCTTTGAAATGCAAGTGAACGGTGACGTGAGCGACATCCACAGAGAGTTCGCACAAGATCTCAACTCAGTGATCTACTTTGGCGCGGGCCTTATTTCACTGATCCTGTCGACGCTATATATCCCTAAAACGCTACGTAAAGAGCGCCAAGAAGGCAGTTCGATGTTTTGGAGAAGTATGCCGGTATCTAACGCAATGACTCACGGCGTGAAACTCGGCTTCGGTTTAGTGGTTATTCCGGCTATCTGTGCATTGTTAGTACTGTTCGCAGATTTTCTATTCTGGATATTGAACGCCTCAAGTGAACAACAACTGGCGCTATTGGTTGAGCAGCAATCTCTGTTTTATGTGCTGAGCAACTGGGTCGTGTTTTTTGGACGAATGATGTTAGTTGCACTGGTTTTATTGCCACTGGCAACCGTCACTCTAGCGATTTCCCAGCTGGTAAACTCTCCATTGCTTGTCATTTTCATCTCAAGCTATGCGATTAAGTTCCTCTCTGTCGCCGTGTTTGGGTTCTATGGCATCAATGACTTCCTATCTCTCATCGCGTCATTACCAATGAATGTGCTCATAGCAAGCAACCCATTAAGTGCGATTGCAGAAGCGCCGATTTTATCTCTAGGTATTTACGCACTGATCGGTGTTGGTGGCTATCTTTTGAGCCTAAAGCTGAACCGAACCGATGATGTCAGTTTGAAGACGCTCTTCCAACGTTAACGCATTCGCTCCTGACGTTGGTGTTATCTCTCCCGAGCAGGTAACCACACCAGATATCAAAATCTAAATCAAAGCTTCTGAGAAATCGGGAGCTTTTTTTGATCACGACTTTGCCAATACAGAAATGAGTAACAAGAACAAAGGGACAAAAGGACAAAAGGACAAAAGGGTTTTAGTAGGAGTAATAGAGTGAAGCAACAAGAGAATCTAAGAGGAGGTATTAATGAGCTGACATTGAATGCATTGTTGTTAATGCCTGTCAGCTCTTTGGGGGATGATTTCTTTAGTCGCCGACCAGATGAAGGTCCTTGAGAGTGCTAATGAAATCGATTTGTTGCGTTTTACATTTGATTAAGCTTTTCAGCTTTTTTTTATCTTAAAGCTTTACGATTTAAAGCTTATTTCTTTGAAGCTTCTTTCGCTGTGTCTTTCCAGTATTGGATGCGAACGCGATGAAGCTGTGCTCTTCTCATTTTTTTCATAAGGGATATTTCCTTTTCTTTAACTGCTCTTCATGAGCTATTTTTATTGCCAACCATTCGAATCTAACGGTGTTTGATGTCCAGATCAATGATACAAATCACAAAATTTATAGAGTTTTGAGTACCATTTACATCAAAGTATGACCTAGATATCAACTATGGCTCAATTCAATCCTATGAGCCGCTCTTCAAAATTAAGGTTAGTTCTCTCAGATGACAAATTCATTTCAGTATCAATACAGTTCAATGATACTAATTTAATAGACCGGACCAACGCTGATTTAGTTCCAGTGTCTTATCATTTATTGATTACACCGCCCTTGAAGTTACAGTGTAACCATGAATGCATTCGATGTGAGCAAATAATCGCCACATTAGCCTATACGTCACAACATCAAAATGGGATTATGTTTGTAACGGGTAAAGCTTTTTATAGAAAAAAGCCGTAGTGGACAAAATTAAATAGACGTAATTAAATGGACGTAATTATGAGTAAAGTAATTCTGCAAGGGCATATTCTCGTGCCAGACAACGACCTAGAAGCCGTGACACAAGCCTTGGTTGTGCACAAAGAACTGACACTGGAAGAACCTGGTTGTATTGTGTTTCGAGTCAGTCAAAGCACGCTTCAACCTAATCGCTTTGAAGTGTATGAAGAATTCACTAGCCGAGAAGCATTCGAAGCGCACCAACAGCGAGTAAAAACGTCTGAATGGGGTGAAACCTCCAAGAACGTGACACGTCATTACCAAGTCACCGATGTTCCGACATCATAATGATACATCCGCTAGCCAACAGTATCGTCACGTTGATCAAGCAAGATCCCTTACGAATGCAGGTTTTAGACTGTGTCGCTCAGCTGGATTTGCCGCAGTGCTATGTTGCTGCGGGCTTTGTGAGAAACCTCGTTTGGGATCACCTACATGGTTATGCCTCCCCGACTCCATTCAATGATATTGATGTGATCTACTTTGATCCCATTGATACCTCTTACGAATCGGATCTTAGATACGAGGCTCAGCTTAAACAACGGTTACCCGAACTGAATTGGCAAGTTCGCAATCAAGCCTACATGCACACTAGAAATGGGGATGAACCTTACCAAGGCTCATTGGATGCGATGAGTTATTGGCCAGAGAAAGAAACCGCCGTCGCCGTGAAACAAAGCCTCCATGGAAACATCGAGTGTATTTCTGCCTTTGGCTTAGAGAGTTTGTTTGATTTGCAAATCACACCCAATCCAAAGCGTAGCCGAGATATCTTTGATCAAAGAGTGCAATCCAAAGGTTGGCTAACCCAGTGGCCCAAGTTAACGATGAGTCACAGTTAACTAGCAGTCGAATTCAAACGCTAAAACCATTGACTAAAAGTCCAATCAGATCGAACATGCCCCACTTATTAGCTTATTAAGTTAGTAATTAACCAACTCATCAACCACGCGTGGCGACTAGCTGCTACGCTCTCTCGTCATACTGAGTAACGACCATGAACCAACAATACATGCTGCAAGCACTCGAAGCTTCGCGCCAAGCCTTACCTGATTGCCAACCAAACCCGCCAGTAGGGTGTGTTTTGGTGAAAGACGATAAGGTGGTGTCTGTTGGATACACGCAAAAAGTCGGCGGAAACCACGCCGAGGTTGAAGCACTCAATAACTATAACGACAAAACGGACGGAACAATGGAGGGGGTTACCGCTTACGTAACTTTAGAGCCATGTTCGTTTGTCGGCAGAACACCCGCTTGCGCCAATACATTGGTTAAAGCAGGTGTAAAACACGTAGTCGTGGCGATGCTAGACCCAGACCCTCGTAATAATGGTCGTGGAGTTGCCATCCTTGAATCGCACGGTGTGAAGGTAGATGTGGGGTTATGCCAAGCGCAAGTGAGCACCTTTTTAGCCCCTTACCTTGGTAAGTCCTAGATCTTAAACAGCCAGTATTAGTTCAATTTCACTCGATAAAGCGGATTGACTGGCTTATCGACAAAATACGACCAAATATGATCGTAGACGGCATGTTGGTTGGGGAACGGCGCTAACGCTTTTGCTTCTTCTAAATTACACCAGCGGTACTCGGTGTGTTCGTCATTCAGTTCAATCGCTTGGTTGGGTGGGCATAGCACTGCAAACACGGGGATTAGCTGAATCACATTCACGTGCGCCTCATAAAACTGCTCCAGAAACTGCGCGTTATACAAAGCTTCCACTTTAATTTGGGTCTCTTCTTCAAACTCGCGCACGATAGCCTGCCAGCCTGTTTCTCCCGCTTCAATCGAGCCTGCGACATGACACCAAAACTCACCTTTAACACGCTTCATTAATAGCATTTTCATTTGTCCGTCGATCTCTGAAATAGCGACACCGGAAACAATCGAAGTATTGAGTGGAATCATAACGTTACCTTAGTTTTCATAAGAGGGCAGCAAGGCTACCACCCTTGGTTTGTTAAATTGTCTTCTATGATTAAAAACGAGAAGTTACTCATCAATTAATGGTGTTCAAGCTATAACTCATGGGTTCAGTATTAACCGTCTCGCTTAGCTATCCAGTAATAGAACCATTTCTTATTTGAGGCGCTTTTCGATAAAGAGTAGAATCGCCGCCTTGTACTGTGTTTAACGTCTCTAAACATACACAGTAGACTCACAACCATTTATCACCACGATATAAGTATTAATACGACTATGCACTCATCAAAACCAACGCACGACTCAGAAAACAGCCACACACCTGAGCATTGCTTCACTCGTTTTCAACAGCCGATCGAGTCATATTCGTTGCCTGAGCGTTTCACATTCCCGTTCTACTACGAACCGCACCCACTGTGTGAAATCGCTTCTCATCAGCTTCAACAATATCTAGAAACTCAAACCGACTGGCAGCATGACTTCGGACTGGATTCTGACGCTGGTCGCGGCAAAATGTTTGGTGTGTTATTGGTGAAAAGCCCTGAAGGTGAATTGGGGTACTTCTCTGCTTTTTCAGGGAAAATCGCCGACCAAAACCTACTGCCTCACTTTGTACCGCCCGTGTTCGACATGCTCAGCAGCGACAGCTTTTTCCATCAAGACACAGCCGACATGATGGCTGTCAACGCTGAGTTTAAAGCGCTGCAAGCAAATACTGAATACCTTGAATTGTGCGAGCAACTGGCACAGCAAAAAGCGCAAGCCGAGCAAGAGATTGAAGCTCAACGTCTATTGATTATTGAAGGCCGAAAAACGCGTAAAGAACAACGTGAACAAGGTAAAGAAAACCTTGATGAGCAAGCTTTCGAACAGCTAAATAATGAGCTAAACAAAGCCAGTGTTGCCGACAAGAACCAGCAGAAGTACCTAAAACTTAACTGGGAACAGACCCTGCAAGTGTTGCAAGCTAAAGTTGATGTGTTCAACACTCAACTGGCTGAGCTAAAAGAGCAAAGAGCACACATTTCTCATCAGCTTCAACACAAGTTGTTTTCACAATACGCTTTCCAAAATGCGGAAGGAAACGTTGAAGACCTTAACCAGATCTTTGAAAACACGCCAAACAAGATACCACCAGCTGGCTCTGGTGAATGCGCTGCGCCTAAATTGCTGCAATACGCGTACTTACATGGTTACACGCCACTGGCATTGGCTGAATTTTGGTGGGGCCGCTCTCCAAAGTCGGAAATCCGCAAGCACAAGAAATACTACGCTTCTTGTCAGAGTAAATGTGTGCCGATTTTAGGCCATATGATGAAAGGCCTAGAAGTCGATCCAAACCCATTGCTAGAGAACCCAGCAGAAGGCAAAGAGCTGGATATTCTGTTCCAAGATGAGCACATCGTGGTAGTACACAAGCCAGCAGGTTTTCTATCCGTGCCGGGTAAAACCATCAAAGATTCCGCCTACACACGTGTTCAAGAAATGCATCCCGATGTTGAAGGCCCATTTGTGATTCATCGCTTAGACATGGCGACCTCTGGCATTCTAATCTTCGCTCTCACACGACGTGCGAACAAGAGCTTACAGAAGCAGTTCATTACTCGTGAAGTCGAAAAGCGTTACGTGGCAATGATTGAAGGCGTTCTAACAGAAAATGAAGGCTATGTTCGACTGCCATTGCGTGGTGATTTGTATGACCGCCCTCGTCAAATTGTCTGCTTCGAACACGGCAAGCCAGCAGAAACCAAATGGGAAGTGATTGAGCGAAACGGGCAAACCACTAAGGTTTACCTGCATCCTAAAACAGGGCGTACACACCAGTTGCGTGTTCACTGTTCACACCAAGAAGGCCTTAACATGCCTATCGTCGGTGACGGCTTGTATGGCAATAAAGCCGACCGATTGCACTTACACGCAGAAAGACTTGCGCTGCACCACCCAGTCACCAAAGAGTGGATGGAATTCCAGTTCGACGCCGAATTCTAAAATCTCTCATTAGTAGCGAGCTTTGATAAGGAGTCACAACCGCTTGTGGCTCCTACCTCTTTTGGGTATATCTCCACGCTTATTGCACTACATCAAGATTCACTTTGTTGTGAAGAGTAGCATGCCCACCTTCTTCTCTCCTTGAGGCCTTTGATATGTCATCAGCTGCTTTGAATTTACAACCTAACAAACTGACTTCCCCATTAATTGCAACTCAAGCACCAAGCTTGAAGCCAATTACATCCAAAAAGCCAGACTTAAACTCGGCAATGCTTAACTTAATTGAAGAAGTTAAAAATGAACTCCCTCTTTATGAGTCGGAGACGTTTATCTGTGGGCCAAAAGGAAACTGCTCGGGTTGCTCTAAGAAGCTACTAGAGATGGTCGACAGTGAGTTGATGTACTGGGAGCACAGTATTTCCATTGGCCAAGGCCCCAACTTCGAAGAACTGCGCCGTTTTGGTAAGCTATGCAGCAGTGTTAGACGCGGTTTAGAGCGTAACGGTTTAGTCGAAAAACGGCCAAAGAAAAGATAACAAGCAAGTCGATAATCATTACAATGTGTCTTTGGCGATTACAAGCCACCCTGCTACTAACTGATTGAACTCGTTAGCTATAAAAGTAATAATGTTTTGTAATACAATTCAGTGCGCAGACCGACTTCGTAGATTCGGACTCATAGAGATAAGTTCATCGATACTTTCACCATATTCTTGAACGACTCTATCCTTCTTGTCTGACGTGCCTTAGTCTTCTGTATATCAATATCACATCAATTAGAAACCTATCTTGGACAACGGAGAGCCACCTTGAAGAGACCACAACCAGTACTGGGAAAGACCGGTATGCTATTTTTTCTCGTCATAATAAGTGCTTTCCCTCCATTGACCATCGACCTTTACTTACCTGCGCTTCCGCAGATGGTCGAGGTGTTTAATACTGACCGATCAATGGTCAACCTAACCCTGAGCAGCTACTTCGTTACTTACGCCATCGGTCTTTTGTTCTGGGGGCCGCTCAGCGAAAAATTTGGTCGTAAGCCGATCCTATTAATTGGATTAGCGGGTTATATGGTCGCGAGCATATTGTGTGCGATGACCAATAGCATCGAACAGTTAATTGGCGCTCGTGTATTCCAAGCCTTTGCGGGTAGCGCCATCACCGTTATCGCTACCGCCATTGTCAAAGATCTTTATGACGGCCGAGAACGTGAAAAGATCATGGCGACTATCATGTCACTGGTGATCATCGCGCCAATGGTTGCGCCTGTATTTGGTGCCTTTCTACTGAAAATTGCTTCTTGGCGAATGATGTTTGTCACGCTCGCCATTTTTGGTGCATTTGCGTCAGTATTAGCTTGCTGCTACCGAGAAACACTCGAAAACAAATACCAAGGTTCTATATTCCGATCATGGGGAAGAATGGGCGTGGTCATGAAAAACCGCTCGTTCGTCAAGCTGCTGGTCATTTTCTCTATCATACCGATGGCGTTGATGGGCTTTCTTGCGGCGGGTTCTTATATCTACATCGATCACTTTGGATTGACCGAACAACAGTTTAGTTACGCGTTCGCATTCAATGCACTGTGCGCCTCATTTGGTCCAACAATTTACATGAAGTTGTCCTACCGAATGCCGGTTCAAAAGGTCATCTCAGGATGTTTTGCTTTATTAGCGCTTGCGGGAATCTTCACCCTAACCATTGGCGACCTGTCCCCTTGGTTCTTCATGTTCATCGCTGCACCAGCGACATTAATGGCGATCATCATGCGAGTACCGGGGACCAACTTGATGTTGAATCAACAAGATCATGACACGGGCTCTGCCGTCGCACTGATACAGTTCTTCAGCATGATTTGTGGCTCGCTTGGCATGGTATTAGTTTCAATCCGCCCAGAGTCACTGATTGAAAACCTAGGCTTTATCCAATTATCCATCGGTACGCTAGGCGGCCTGATGTGGCTAATGGTCAGAAACAAAGAGTTCGTGACTAATAAGCTGAATTAAAGCTCTCAAGCCTAATTGTCATTCACACTACAATAAACTTGAAAACCGCTATAACGAAATTAGAAACCGTCTACATAGGCGGTTTTCTTGTATTTGAAGACGTACATTGAATTTTCAAGCCATGAGTTTCACGCACAAAAAAGCTCCTATTAAGGAGCCTTCTTATCAGAGCCAGTGAGCACTCAGTTTGGTCAATTGTTACTAAGCTTGAGCCACTTGACGTGCTGGGTGTTTAATAAACACAGCAACCACAGCCACGATTGCAAGAGCAAAACAGTAGTAAGAGTTAGCTACAATATCCAAAGGCGATAGGTTAAATACCGAACCTAACAGCAATACCTGCGCACCGTAAGGCAACACGCCTTGAATCACACAAGAGAAGATATCCAACAAGCTTGCAGAACGACGTGGAGACACATTGTTCTCTTCCGCCAATTGACGAGCCACACTACCAGAAACAATGATTGCTACGGTGTTGTTTGCCGTACATAGGTTCACCATTGATACCAAGCCTGCAATGCCTAGCTCACTTGCGCGGCCATTCGCTTGCTTAGAGTGAGAAGAACCAAATGCACGAATCAAACCGCTCACTAAGTTAGTCAGAAATGCTAATCCACCTTGGCGACGCATCAGCTCACTCAAACCACCAATCAGCATCGACAGTAAGAAGATCTCTTGCATGTTGCCAAAGCCTGCGTAGATATCTTGAGCGTAATCCGTCATACCGTAGTTCTCAATAGAACCTAGGCTCACTCCACCCGCTAGCAAGATACCAATCGTCAACACAACGAACACATTCATGCCCGATACCGCAAGGATTAGGATAGTGATGTACGGAAGGACTTTCAGCCATTCAATTGGGCCTGTTTCAGGAACTTGAGTTGCTGTGCTGTTGAAAGCAAAGATAACAATCGCGATAAGTGCAGCAGGAAGTGCTATACGGATGTTCTCTTTAAACTTGTCTCTCATCTCACAGCCTTGCGAGCGAGTCGCGGCAATCGTGGTATCTGAGATGATAGAAAGGTTGTCACCAAACATAGCGCCACTTAGCACTACGCCAGCGGTTAGAGGAATACTCATACCAGCTGAGTCAGCAATGCCTAGTGCAACAGGAGCAACCGCAGCGATAGTACCCATAGAGGTGCCCATTGCTGTCGCAATGAACGCCGAAATAAGGAAGATGCCCGGTAGGATCATGCTCGTTGGGATAGCCGATAGACCAAGGTTTACCGTCGCGTCCACGCCACCAGAAGCTTTAGCCACAGCAGCAAAAGCACCCGCCAATAGGTAGATCATACACATTGCGATAATGTCTTTGTGACCCACGCCACCTAAGAACTGCTCAATCGCACGGTTCAATTTATCTTTGCTCAATAGCAACGCTAACATCACAGCAGGCAGAGCCGCAATCGGAGCTGGAAGTTGATAGAAAGCAAAATCGACGCCTTGTAGCGACAGGTATGTACCCACGCCAATAAACAGCGCAAGGAAAACGATCAGAGGGATAAGCGCCACTGCAGAAGGGGCAATTACCGCGTTAGAATTTTTTGAATTGGACATGGAACGACAACACAATAGAACAGGAAGGTGAGCAGACTAATGTCACACTTAGAACTTGTCAACGTCTAGACGTCTAAACGCCTAATTTAATGCAAAGTAATAAGAACCCTATTGAGCATCACGTAATAAAAAAGGCTATTTACTCATCAGTAAACAGCCTTTCGATAACAGATAGTGCGCCGCTAGAAGTTAGCGTTTCTGCTTGAACGTTACTTGGTATTCACCAATGCCTTCGTAGTGGAAGGTCGTTGGTTTATCGAATTCCATTTCCACGATACCGCAGTAAGAGCCCGTGATAATGGCTTCACCCGCTTGGAAATCAACACCACGACGTGTCATGTAGTTAATCAGCCAGTAAATTGGGCTTGGTGGCAGTGTATTCGGGTGCTTACCGTCGAATGCTTGAACTTGCTCGCCTTGAGTCACTTCAATACTGATCTCTGCAGAAGTGAACGCTTTTTCGCGATCAATCTCAGAGCCAATAAATAGACCTTGGTTTACTAGGCCATCGGCCAGCTTTTCATAGAACTCAGCGCCGCTGTCATCCGCAAAACGAGACTGCATTAACTCAAGTGCCATGTGGCAAGAACCAATCGCTTCGTTGATTTGCTCTTCGCTGTAGCCTTCTTGGCTTGCAGGCAGGCTCTTAGCAAGCGTAAATGCGATTTCAGGCTCAACGCGTACTACGCCGTTGTCAGCAAACAGTTCACAAACTTCGCCTTGTTGAACGCTGCCCGAGAAGATTGGCGCAACAACAAACTTGTCTTCAGCCAGAGGAAGTAAGCACTTCCAACCGCCGACTTTATCGCTTTTCAAATCGATCATTGAAGATTGGATCTTTAGCGCATCTTCCAAGTTATTCGGACGGTACTGTTCGTCCAATCTTGGTGCTTTGGTGCCAGCAACACGACGACTCAACAGTTCTTCAGCTGCTTGTTTAAATACATTTGTCATATAATACCACCTTTAGTTTTATGACCAGTATAATATCGGATTTCTTAAAGCTTGAATAGACAATTCAACAACGGTGCTACACCGAAAATTCAGCCATCAATTTTCGCATATTCTAGACGCAAACAACTGAAACTATTTTGATTTAAATGTAAAAAAGCCAGTAAGTTCGTTACTGGCTTTTCGATGTGTTGCTGATGGTTAGGCTTTACTGCCCTTTCAACGTCTTCTTCAAATTCTGCATGAAGTTTCTGAAGTGAGGCATAAAATCAACAAACAGAGGGTGTTTTCTATCTTGCATCATCAATGGGCCTAACAAGCGAATGCTCACTCCTAGTCGCGCTGCTGATTGCTCATCTAAGCCGCTGTCATGTTTGATCTTCTCAACAATCGCGAACATATCTTCTCTGTCTTCAATTTCAAACTGCATGGTTTGAAGTTCACGATCTTCTTTGATGTTCACTTCTTCGATAGTGATACGGTAGTTATTGTGTTTGCCTGTGAATGCTTTCATTTGGACCTCCTAAAATGCTTAAAAAGTGTTTTGGTTAGCTCTTCATGAATCGTTCGAGCTTAGGTTTAACCGTCATCGACATCACGACCATGATCGCAAGGCCAATGGGAAGTGCGGCAATAAATCCATTAAACCATCCACTGGTAAACGCCGATGTATCCGAAAATCCAATGTTATTTGCCGCTGTTACAAATGCCATCATGGACTCCATTATGAATGCCATGATCAGTCCTACGATCAGGTTGCGAACTTTCTCGCTATAAGTTGTGAACACTCTAGCAACGGCTTTGGTGACTAAAGCCATCATCACCGTGCCCATTGGCATCATGATCACGACAACAAGGGCTAACGAAGAAAGCCAGTTGCCAATAAATTCCTCGCCGAATCCGACATTCATGTAAGTCATCACAGCCGTTAAACTGCCGCCAATCGTCAGCATTAAGCTCATCATGACCAAAACTTTGTATAAAACCGGTGTGCCTTTTTGCTCAGGAAGAGTTGGCGTTAGAGTTGCTTGAATCGTCATATCTATTTCCTGTCTTGAATTTACGAACAATTAAGTTGATAATGTCAACTATAAATACAGTAGTTGATAATGTCAACTATATTTCTAAGGATAGTTTATGTCTGATAACACATCGCTAGAATCAATCTTTCGTCTAGTGCACTCTTTGAAACGTCAAATGAGCGAACAGATTGAGAGCTTAGACTCAGAGATCGCACCTATGAACATTCGTGTCATGAAGATCATTACTAAGAAGTCTCCATGTACCGCTATCGATATCGCACACTTCCTAGATCGTGATAAAGCACAGGTCACTCGGCTCATTAATGCCTTGATCAATCAGGAACTTGTGAAGAAGTCTCCGAACCCGGAAGACAAGCGCAGCCAGTTATTGGTTCTGACTGATAAGGGTCAAGAGATCATGAGTAAGGTCTCGGATATCGATCGAGACATGCTGAAGAGAATGACCAAAGGCATGGCCGAAGACGAGTTAGAACAATTCAGAAAAATTGCGAAGAAAATGGCGCAGAACTTAGAAAGCTGATCTTAAAAATAAAACGAAAAAACGCCACCGAATCGTAAGATCGGTGGCGTTTCGTGTATAAGTTGGGTTGTACAGCTTAGTGGTTTAGCTATGTCTATTTGGATGACAGCTCTAATTCGATGCTAGTTTCCACCATGCCTGAACAGGTACAGGCTCTGAGATCACCAAACGTTCACCCATCACCGGGCTTACCATTTGTACATCTCGCTCTTTGCTTATCGCCAGTGCTTGTTCCATTGGGTCTTGCCAATCATGCATAGAAAGGTCGAAGGTACTGTTGTGGATTGGCATCATCACCTTACCTTGCAGATCAATGTGTGCCTGAACACTCTGTTCTGGGAACATATGAATATCCGCCCAAAGTGAGTTATACGCACCCGTTTCAACCATGGTTAAATCAAACGGCCCAAAACGGTCGCCAATCTCTTTAAAGCCATTGAAGTAACCAGAATCACCGCTAAAGAAGACTTTCTTGTCTGAAGCGTTAATAACCCAACTGCCCCACAGTGTTTGGTCACGATCAAGCAAGCCACGACCAGAGAAATGCTGTGTCGGTGTCAACGTGAACTCAATGTCTGAGGCCGTTGCCGATTCCCACCAGTTCAATTCGATGATCTTCTCTTTATCCACGCCCCACTTTTCCAACAGTGCGCCCACTCTTAATGGCACTAAGAACGTCCCTACTTTGTCGGCTAATACCTTCACGGCACCTTTGTCTAAATGGTCGTAGTGATCATGGCTGATCACTACCACATCGATGTCAGGTAGATCTTGCAGTGAGATTGGGGTTGGGTGAAAGCGCTTTGGCCCCATCCATTGCACTGGTGATGCTCGATCACTGAACACAGGGTCAGTCATCACTAGCTTGCCATCTAGCTTCATCATCACACTTGAGTGACCTAAGCGGTACGCAACGTCTTCTGTCTCTTCGATCAATTGCTCGGCTGTCATCGGAATCAAAGGCAATGCAGCACGTGGCACTGGCTCATTTCTTTCCACGGTTACATACGCTTTCAAGATTGAAAAAATATCAGACATGCCCGATTTGTACTCTAACTCACTGTTAGCAAACTTCTTTGGAAGCTTATCTAGATTGTCGTTTGATTGTGAACCTGTGCTTACGATAGCGACCACGGCAAGTACTCCTAAAATCGGTAATAGATATTTTTTCATTGGTATCTCTTTAACCGTTGGGATAGACCCAACACATAAACTACACCGACTAGTTTATATGCCAAAACCAAAAAGTAAACCACCGAGTGTAATTTTTAATTTATCTAGACGTAAGCGTGTCAAAGTCGATTTTGGAAAAACCAATTTTGGCAACGAGTTAACTTAGTTATTTAGCTAGTAAGAAAGGTTAATCAGCAGACCATACATTCTTGAAATCTGGCCATCCCCAGTTGGTAATGGCCACGTTTTTCAAAATGCCTTGAAAACGCACGGTTTGTAGGTGATGGAACATAGGCACTAGCCAATAATCAGAAATCAACGTCGATGCAACAGGCTCCAACTCTGCCAAGTAATTCGGCAGTTCAACTGAGGCTTTGTGATGATCTAAGCGCTGTTTAAGCCAATCACTGTTCATCTCTCCGAGCGCGGAATGCAATACAGGGTCATTCATCAACCACGAGAACAGCGAAGATGGCGCATTATCATCGAGATTCAGGTTACACAATACCAAATCTTCTTTTAAATCGCCCCGCTGAGAAAGCAGCGCCAACTCTCGAAAGCTATAGGTGTTCACTTCAACTTCCACTCCATGTCGTTTAAGGATGTCCGACACGGAAATGGCACACCGATAAAGGGCATAGTAGTTATATACCGCAATGCTCAATTTCTTAGGCAACTCGCTCTCTCTGGAAGGCGTTCGATACAGCTTCTGCCAACTTGGCAATATGTTCTGAGCCAAAGAGACACTGAATAATCCTTGGTTTTGCTCCAGTTGCGCCAAAATAGCCTGAGGGTTTGCAAGGGCTGATAGGTACTTACGTTGCTCGTCGCTTAACGGATTCACTGCTGAGTTTTGATTGAACAGAACAAACAAACAACCATCTTCGATTCGACTACGAAGCCCGTCAGTTTCAGCCGAGACTAGCTCGGTGTCGCTTTTCCCTAATTGGTGAAAACAGGCGGAGTCTTCATAAGGTGACACCTGCATCTGGCTATCATCGAATCGAGCACTACCAGTCATCGACTCTTCAAACTGCCAAATAGTCACTTCATCGGTTAAAGAGCGACACCCGTAAAAGTGTTCGAATGCCGAGAGCTTGATGCGCTCACTATTGGTTTCAACCACTCTGAAAGGGCCAGTACCGATCACAGCATGAGACATTGAGCTCAATGGTAATGGTTCACGCATCACTTGCTCGGCGGGTTGAATCGAATACTTAACACCAGCAAGCAACCCCGCAAAACCTGTGTCCGCTTGGGTTAATTTAAAACTGATCCTTAATGGCTGCTCACTGTAGATGGAAGCGACATGATCTAACTCAGCTTGATAGAAAGGCAGAGCTTGTAAAGCAGTAAACAAAGCAACCAGCTGCTTGGCATCTACTGGCTGACCATCATGAAAAGTCAGACCGGGGCGCAGATAGAAAGTCCAAACCAGTTGCTCGGTGTTATATTCCCAATGGTGAGCTAATTCAGGCTTTAACTCACCTTTACCATTACACGTCACTAGGCAGCTAAAAACCTGTCTGATCAAAAATCGTTCGCTACTGCGGTGTATATGGTGCGGAAACAAATCCTCAAACTTACGCTTATAGGTTAATTGAACGTGCAGCAGCCCTTCACGCATGGTCGCGCCGGAAGTTTCTTGCAGTAAAGAACCAAACACAGCGCGGTCATTATCCAATATGGAAAGTGCTTTTCCGTACTTGCCCTGCTCTATCAGTTTACTTGCAACATGCTGCGCCAACTCTGAATTGCTAAAACGCAGTGTTAAGTTAGAGCGTTGATTCCTGCCAACTTTTGGCTCCCACACCACCCATTCAGCTTGATGCATCTTACCAAGTAAGGTTCGAGCGTGACGCAAGCTTGTAAACAGCATATCCGCTACTTCGGCTAGGGTGACTGAATGAGAAATGTTTGGCTCGAACGACTCTAGCCGCGTGTAGTAACGCATCATGTTTAGATCAGACAAATAATGAACCTTTTAAAGATAGCTCTTCCTAATTAAGCCCATTATAAAACACATTCATCAAAAAGTAGTGTAATGCGACCAAAACAGGAACAACCAATAAAAATAACATCTGTTTTTTAGTTCCTCTTAATTATCCATAATGAACGGGTCAGCAACAAACCATAGGTTGTAAATAAAGCCTAACCAGAGAGAGTAATGACCATGAGAAAATACTATCTTAACAAGCTAAAAAGCACCTGCAGTAAGCTCGAAAGAGAAGCACTACGAACACTTTTAGATCTATGTAACTGGCGTTATTAGTACACTTTTTAGCACCGAGTAAACGCGAGTTGGGTACAACCTAATATGCTCCTACCCCCAATATGAGTTAGGTCTCAACTCGCTTTTCCATTCCAATTCCCCTCTCAAGCCTGCTGTACCAATAGCTCACACAATCGATAAATTTCCGTTGTCGACTCGACAAATTTAATTCGTTTTCTTAGTTGAACGAAAAGCCTTAAGGTTCGCCCCGAAGCAAGCAAGGAGCCTCAGAAAAAACTGAAAGCTCAGCTAACAACTAATTTATTTGCAGTTACCAATCAGGTATTAACTAAGGAAACGCCATGCGTATCGCAATTCTTTCTCGCAACGAAAATCTATACTCTACCGCTCGTCTAAAGCAGGCTGGAGAAGCACGTGGTCATCAGGTCGATGTTATCGACACGTTGCACTGTGATATAGATATCGCGAGTAACAATCCGAAGATTCGCTACATGGGTGAAGAGCTACCTCAATACGATGCTGTTATTCCACGTATTGGCGCTTCCATTACCTTTTACGGAACTGCGGTTGTTCGCCAATTTGAAATGATGGGCACTTTTTGTATCAATGAGTCAGTAGCAATCAGTCGCTCTCGCGACAAACTGCGCTCACTACAACTGTTGTCTCGTAAAGGTATTGGCTTACCAAAAACAGGTTTCGCTAGCCGCCCAGACAAGATTCAAGACCTGATCAAAAACGTAGGCGGCGCGCCACTTGTGATCAAGCTTCTTGAAGGCACTCAAGGTATCGGCGTTGTACTAGCAGAAACAAACAAAGCAGCAGAAAGCGTTATCGAAGCGTTCATGGGCCTAAAAGCGAACATCTTGGTTCAAGAGTTCATTGAAGAAGCAAATGGCGCAGACATCCGCTGTTTTGTTGTTGGCAACAAAGTAATTGCTGCAATGAAGCGTCAAGCTGGTGAAGGTGAATTCCGCTCTAACCTGCACCGTGGCGGCACTGCTCAGCTGGTTAAACTAACCAAAGAAGAGCGCGCAACAGCAATCAATGCAGCGAAAATCATGGGATTAAACCTATGTGGTGTAGATATCCTACAATCTAAGAACGGCCCAGTAGTAATGGAAGTAAACTCTTCTCCAGGCCTAGAAGGCATCGAGAAAGCAACGGGTAAAGATGTAGCAGACATGATTTTCGAATTCATCGAGAAGAATGCAAAACCAAACGCTAACCGTACTCGTGGCAAGGGCTGATTGAATACCGATAACTCATGATTGGAAAGAAAATGAACAATAAAATGATCATAGGGAATACCGAAGCACTTTGCTTACCAGAGTTAGGGATAACTGGACTACATACACGTGTTGATACAGGGGCTAAAACCTCTTCTCTACACGTAGACAATCTACTATGTGTTAAATCAAATGGTGAGAAATTCGTAGAGTTCGACCTTCACCCAGACGTTTATCACCTAGAAGAGACGGTGCGCTGCAAGGCGAAACTGAAAACAAGTAAGAAAATTAAATCATCTAACGGCGAAGTTGAACACCGTTGCGTGATTGAAACCATGCTAAGAATCGGTGGCCAACAATGGCCGATCGATATCACGCTAAGCAACCGTCAAGACATGACTTACATGATGTTGCTTGGACGTCAAGGCATGAGTGACAAAGTGATTGTTGACCCTGCGGGTGAATTCCTGCTGACTCACTAATCCGAGTCATCGTAACCGCTCCACAGGTTATAACTAAAGCTACTCACAACGATATAAGGCCAGTCTCATGACTGGCCTTATTGCTATCTATTTTTCTATTTCTACTTTCAGCTCTGAATACACGACTTTGCATTCAGACTTCTGATCTATTTCTTCGATTTACCATGAGATTGAAAACCAAATCGCCCAATCGATAAAAGTAATTTCTTGGTTTTGATTTTCGTCACTCGCCAATGTGTAACAGGCCTTCTTGGGGCACTCATCAGCAGGTGTTCAAAAGCCTTCTGACTGAAATCGACTTGCCCACCATGCGCCACCAGCAAGGTATCGAGCTGCATGTCATAAATGCGCGATACAGACGCTCGATACTTATTAGGGTGAAAGATAGGAAACGGCGGAATCAGCTTCTTCTTAACCTCGACCATTAAATCGGCAACATAAGCCACGCTGTGTGATGGGCAATAGACCGAGAGATCACGGTCGGTATGGCCCGGTGCTTCAAGAACCAACCAATCATCAAACCCTGGAATACTATCCCCATCAGACAGCTTGTAGTCCGGCTTTAACTTTCTTGAATACCATAGGTTTGCTTTAGGCTTGCCTAAGCGGTTCGCCATCCACCTAGCAAGCGCTAAGTCGGTCAGGTGCATCAAAATGCCATCGATGCCGTGATACCAATCTTTGTCTCTGTTTGCTGCCACCAAATGACAATTAGTCAGCTTTCTGAGCGTATGCGCTGCCCCTGCGTGGTCCGGATGCATGTGTGTAACAACCACAGTATGTAGGTCGCTAAATTCACGGCCAAGCTCATCTTCAATGAAAGCCCTAAGATGAGGAATATCCGCACGGCACGCACCATCAAGTAACAGCAACCTATCTGGGTACTCTACGAGATACATGTCTTGGATATAGCCTTTGATGGTATGCAGCTGCAAAACCGCTCCTTGTGATAAAACAACTGGTCAGACCTATACAATAGCAAATTCAACTTCAATTGTGATCATTTTGTTAAAGACAACAATCTAAAACCGGATAGAGAACCCGAATCAAGATTTCTATTGGTATTCACTCAATTACTCAATTACTCAATTACTCAATTCCAATTCAACTCAGTGCACAGGAACAAATTCCAAAGATTGCCATCAATTTCATCCGATATTTTTCAGCATTATCGAATGCCCGCATTGCCGTAAACCTTACTCTATAGGCCTTGCTACTCTAGCCTCCACATGTTTTATCGTGACGACAAAACATGTGATTTGTTGGCCTGAGTTATTAGGACTATATATGCGCCTCTAATTTATTGTCTGAGTGCTATACATGAACCAATTAATCGATGCTCTTTCTACCCAAGGTTATTTCGTTTGGGATGACTTCTTAACTCAAGAAGAAGTGGTGGCATTGAGGGATTGCATTCCAGAGAACTGGAAAAAGGCTAGGATTGGCCGTAACGATGAAGTAACGCGAGAGTCGACCATTCGTAGTGACAAGATTCAATGGGTGCGCCGCGATATGGGTCAGCCAGCATCTCTGTTCCTAGACAAAATGGAACAAATTCGTTTAGCGGCAAACCAAGCGTTCTTTTTGGGTCTGTTCGAGTACGAAGCGCACTTTGCTAAATACGAAAAAGGCGACTTCTACCAGAAGCACTTAGACTGTTTCAAGGGCAATGAAAACCGCCGCCTGACCACTGTGTTCTATATGAATGATGAGTGGACAGAAGAAGACGCTGGTGAACTTGTGGTTTACGACCTAAAAGACAACCACATCGCGACCATTCCACCAAAGTCAGGCCGCTTATTTGTGTTCTTATCTGAACAGTTCCCACACGAGGTACTGCCGACAAACACAGAGCGATTCAGTATTGCAGGTTGGTTCCGTATTAACGGCGTGAAAGACAACCAACTCGATATCGCACACTAGAACAAAGCCGATTATAACAAGCTCTAGCTTATTCAAAGCCTCTCCTTCGAGAGGCTTTTTTATGGAACAAATATTGAGCGAGTATTGAACAACATACCTCTTAAAAACCGCACGCAATAAATATTAAAACCATCAATAACTTTCTCTTAAATGAAATCGAAATGAATCTTTCATATCAGTGAAACGGTTTAGCCACTTAAGTGAAATACGCCCTGTTCAAGATAGCTTCAAACGACACCCCTACCGTCTCGTTAACACTCTAATCCAATACCTCGACATCGATTTCATCCAAAAGGAAACGAAGATGAATAAGCTAATTTTGGCAGGCGTTCTTTCTGCGACAGCGGCAATGCCAGCGTTCGCAACGACTCAAGTCACTTGGTGGCACGCAATGGGCGGCCAGCTTGGAGAAACAGTAAACAAAATTGCGACCGACTTTAATGCGTCACAAGATGATTACGAGATCACGCCAATCTACAAAGGTTCATACACAGAGACCTTAACAGCCGGTATCGCGGCATACCGAGCAGGTGAAGCACCCAATATTCTGCAAGTCTTCGATGCAGGCGCAGCAACCATCGTGAACGCGAAAGACGTCGCGAAACCGGTACAGGATATTCTGGTTGAGTCGGGTTACAACTTTAATTCAAACGACTACCTAGCGGGCGTTCGTAACTTCTATGCCGACAACCAAGGCAAGATGGTTGGTATGCCTTTCAACAGTTCGACACCGGTTCTTTACTACAACAAAGATCTTCTCGCGGAAGTGGGTGCAGACGCGCCTAAAACTTATGAAGAACTAGAAGTGGTCGCTAAGAAACTGAAGGCTGAAGGACACATCGCGTTTTCTCAATCTCTGACGCCGTGGATCATGTTCGAGAACTTTAAGTCTCGCCACAACCTGCCAGTCGCAGATCAAAACAACGGCTACGATGGCTTGTCCACTAAGATCATGTTCAACACCAAAGACATGATGATGCACGTTAGCAAGATGAAAGAGTGGTCAGATCTAGGTTACTACAAGTATTACGGCAGCGACTGGGATGCAAACCAAACCCCTTTCGAGCGCCAAGAAGTGGCGATGTGGATGGGTTCTTCAGGCTCATTCGGTGGCTTACGTAACCGCGTACCTTTCGAACTCGGCACCACATACCTTCCATACTGGAAATCGGTTAACCCAGACGCAGGCTTAACCTTCATTGGCGGCGCAGCTCTGTTTGCACTCAATGGCCATGACCAACAACAAGACAAAGGTGTCGCAGCGTTCTTTGATTACCTGACTAAGCCTGAAACTCAAGTCTACTGGCACAAAACCACTGGTTATGTACCTGTAACAACGGCTGCCTATGAGCTAGCGAAAGAGTCTGGCTACTACAACGAACAACCAGATGCAGAAGTGGGCGTTAAGCAGCTAAGCCTAAAATCGGGCGAATGGACTAAGGGCTACCGCTTAGGTTACTACCCTCAAATTCGTGAAGTGATGCATCGTGAGTTCGACAATATCTTCGCTGACCGCTCTAGCGTCGAGAATAGCCTAGATAAAGTCGAAGATGAGAGCAGCAAACTGCTGAAACGCTTCGCTCGTACGATGAACTAATTTGGCTTTTTAACCAAAGCAGATTACTGAGCTAAAGGCTTAACAAACCAAAGCCGTTCATTGCTCCTCACCACTTGTCACTGCGTCATTAAAAACGTAATGGCAAGGAGTGAGGAGATTCTTCACTAGCGCCATTTCTTGCTCCAAAAACTACAACTCAACTGGATGCATTCCTTTGCTATAGCGCTAGTGCTCACCGTAACTAACAGTGATAACAGTCACTAATTTTTGGGGATTACCCTGTGGAACGACGTCAGCAATTCTTTCACTCTCCGCTGCCTTACCTATTTTTGGCGCCTCAGATACTCATCATTGCGGTTTTCTTTATCTACCCTGCGGCAAAGGCAGTTTACCTGTCCTTCATGCTAGAAGACCCTTGGGGCACCTCATCGATATTCGTATGGTTCGAAAACTATCAGATGCTATTCGAATCGAGCGAGTATCTGAACTCGATTGGCTTCACATTAATGTTCGCAATCGTGGTCTCTTTCTTATCGCTTGCCTTAGCGCTACTGCTCGCGGTTAAAGCCGACAACATCATTCACGGACAAGGCGCTTACAAGGTCACTCTCACTTGGGTTTACGCGGTTGCCCCTGCGATTGCAGGCGTAATCGGTGCTTTCTTGTTTAACCCACATATTGGCGTGTTTGCCGAGATATTTGCGGTTATAGGTTGGGACTTTAGCTTCCAGACCGACCCTTTGGATGCCACGTTTGCTCTGATTTTGGTTTCGGTTTGGAAACAGGTTTCGGTGAATTTCATCTACTTTCTGGCTGGGCTTCAATCGATCTCTTACGCCGTAAAAGAAGCGGCGATGCTCGATTGTGTCAGCGACTCAAAACGTTTCTGGACCATTACTTTCCCGCTACTCGCACCTACAGGCTTCTTTCTTCTGGTCATCAACCTCACCTACTCGTTCTTTGAAACCTTTGGCGTGATCGACACCATGACCAATGGCGGCCCAGGTGGCGGCACAACGTCGTTGGTGTACAAGGTGTATCGAGACGGGTTTGTTGGCGCAGATTTAGGCGGCAGCTCTGCGCAGTCAGTTGTGTTGTTGCTACTGGTACTCACTCTTACATTTATCCAGTTTCGCGTTGTAGAAAAGCGTGTTCACTACTAGCCCACCACAGCTAGGTTTTAACGCGACAGGAGTTATTTATGAAAAGTAATAAGGTCTATGACCACCTAATTCTAATTGCTGGGATGCTGTTCATGTTGGTCCCTATCTGGCTAATCTTCGCCAGCTCGACGCATAACCCGAACACCATTGTCAGCGAAGGCCTGCAATGGGTACCAGGCGATAACTTTACGGCCATTTATAGCGAAGCTTGGAACAAAAGCATGGGCTTCAGTGGCGAAGTCACCGCCAGCAAAATGATCGCCAACTCGATGATCATGGGGCTAGGTTTTGCGGTCGGTAAGATCATCATTTCGATGATGGCTGCGTATGCTTTGGTCTACTTCAGACTGCCTTATGCTACAGCTTGGTTCTGGTTGATCTTCGTGACGCTTTTGCTGCCATTAGAAGTGCGCATTATCCCTTCCTATGAGGTTGTCGCTGGGCTTGGGCTTCTTAATAGCTACACAGGTTTAATTCTGCCTTTGATCGCCTCAGCCACCGCGACGTTCTTTTTTAGGCAGTTCTTCAAAACCATCCCCGATGAATTGTTAGAAGCCGCTCAGCTAGATAACGCAGGTCCATTTCGATTCTTTGTCGACATCTTATTGCCACTGTCTAAAACCATGATTGCCGCAATCTTCATCATCATGTTTGTGGTGGGTTGGAACCAATATCTGTGGCCAATCATGATGACCACGGACGAAGGCTACAACACCATCGTGATGGGTATCAAACAAGTACTCAACAACATCAATGAAACCAGTTTACCGCGCTACGACTATGTTTTTGCCATGGTGATTTTAGCTATGTTGCCACCCGTTTTAGTGGTGGTTGTATTTCAACGTTGGTTTGTAAAAGGGCTAGTAGAAAGTGAAAAATAATAACGACAAAAATCAAATGAACGATAACCGCATTCAATCACTCGCTGAGTACAAGATGTCTCACCTGCATTCTCACCAAGCTATCCACAAAAATACAGAGGACACCCCGATGCCAAAGTTAAAACAAACGTTAGGGCACACCCAAGCCACTCACAACCATACGCACAAAGCACCTACCATGTTCGGCATCAAAAACTTGGTAAAGACTTATGAGAACGGTCATCGTGCAGTGAAAGATGTCTCGCTTGATATCGAAAAGGGTGAATTTCTTGTGTTGGTTGGCCCATCGGGTTGCGGCAAGTCTTCTATCCTACGTTCAATAGCGGGGCTGGAAAGTATCTCTGGCGGAGAGATTCACTTAAGTGGCCGCCGTGTTGATAACGAAAAGCCAGCTCAACGAGATATCGCAATGGTCTTTCAAAATTACGCACTCTACCCTCACATGACGGTATACAAAAACCTCGCTTATGGTTTAAAGAACCGAGGTGTCAGCCAACACGTAATTGAAGAGAAGATTGAGAAAGTCGCCAAGACACTAAAGATCGAAGAATACCTAGATCGCAAGCCAGCCAAGCTTTCGGGTGGTCAGCGCCAGCGCGTTGCTATGGGACGAGCGATTGTACGCGACCCTCAACTGTTCCTGTTTGACGAGCCTTTGTCTAACCTAGATGCCTCATTGCGCGCTCACATGAGGTTAGAAATCAAAAAGCTACAACGCGAGCTAGGCGTAACCAGTGTTTACGTGACTCATGACCAAGTCGAAGCCATGACACTGGCAGATAGAATCGTGGTTCTCAACAAAGGTCAGATAGAACAAGTCGGCACACCAAGAGAAGTTTACCACCAGCCTGCCAGTACCTTTGTGGCAAGCTTTATTGGCAGCCCCGCGATGAACTTCCTAACTGCCACGCTCGATGATGGCTATCTTGAAATCGGTGATCAACAAATGTACCTGCCAGAGTACGCGCACGTTAAGAACGCGACTATCACGCTTGGCATTCGCCCTGAACACTCTGAGGTTTGTTCCGAATTAAAAATGAACACCTTGCCTCTCGAACTGCGTATCAGTGTGGTTGAGCCATTGGGGCCGAATCAATTGGTTCATGGCCTGGTGAACGACCAACCCTTTATCGCCGTCACGCCAGAAACGACACTATGCCAAGTACTGCCGCTCGGAGTAAGCATTAATAAATCCAACCTGCATATTTTTGACAGTCGTGGGAAGCGTATTCAGCCGAATAACTTTACTTCACAAGAGTCACGCGAAGAGACGACAAGCATAACGACGGCTCTCGCTTAATCGAGTACACTGATATTTAATGCGTTTTTACGGTGCGTCTTTAAGAAGGATTAATTATGTCGTCTATCATCGTAGGTCATCGGGGTGTAGCAGGTACTCACCCAGAAAATACCAAAGCAAGCATTGAACAAGCCGCTAAACTCGGCTTGAAATGGATTGAAGTAGATATTCAGCCAACTCAGGATGATCAACTTGTGGTTTGCCACGACCACACCCTTGAGCGCTGCAGCGATGGCAAGGGTCGTGTCGACGAACACACCCTTGCAGAACTGCGTCAGCTCGATTTTGGCAGTTGGAAGTCTGAGCAGTTCGCTGGTGAAAGAATATTGACGTTGGAAGAGTTGCTCGCGCTTGCTGAACAGCATGATCTCAGCGTGAACTTAGAGATCAAAGTCGACAGTCGACATCAAGCGCCTCATGTCGTTGATTTGCTGCATACCGAGTTGATTCGTTCAAATCTAGACACCGACAGAGTGCTGCTTTCAAGTTTCAGCCATCAAGTCGTTTCTGAAATGGCTCGTCACCTGCCGAGATACCGCGTAGGTCTGATCACCGAGCAACTGACTCAAGCCGACTTGATGTTGATTGACGAGGTTAAAGCGTTCAGCTGTCACATGAACTACGAGCATGTGAATCAGAGCGATCTTGATACACTGAGTGAAGCAAACATTCAAACTTGGTGCTACACAGTAAACGATCCGTCTCACTTCAAATTCATCTCAAAAGTAGATGCCGTATTCACTGATTTTCCGAATCAATTTACCTCTATAAATTGACCAAACAAATACCGCAAAAACAACCCCGAGAGACTTTAAAATTAACTCTCGGGAAACCTTAAAATTAGGTAGCAAACACAAGTGAGTAGGAGTACATTCCGCTACTCACTTGGTTTCATTAGCTCGCTCTATACAGACAGCTTCATTGGTTACTTAATTTATGGATCTCATTTTTAGTCCAACCTTCCCAATTTTGGGTGCAATCTTCATTTTCGCCGCTATTGTTCGTGGCTTCTCAGGTTTCGGTTTCACCTTAGTGGCATTGCCATTAAGTGCGTTATTCGAGCCTGTTATCGAACTGGTTCCCGTCTTCATGTTGATCGATCTCCTAGGCAATGTTCAATTACTGCCTAAAGTTCGAAAGCATGTTAACTGGCGCTGGGTTTTAAAGGTATTTATCCCTTGTTTTGCCTTCACACCAGTCGGCTTACTTCTGCTAAAATCCGTTAGCCAAGACACGATCATCTTGATCATCAGTGCCTTCATTTTTGCGTCTGCACTTATGATCTACAAAGGTTTCCAGTACAAAAGCGAACCTAGATTTACTCCCTATATTCTAGGAAGCCTTGCGGGTGTAATGAACGGCGCGGCTTCGATGTCAGGGCCTCCAATTGGCACTCATGCATTAGCAAGCCCAGTCGCTCCGCACATTGCCAGAGCAGGCCTGATAGCCTTCTTTGTATTGGCTGATTCCACTGCGTTTGTTTCGGCATCTATCGCTGGGTTAGTCGACCGCGATGTAGTTTGGCTGACTCTCGCGCTTCTACCAAGCAGCATGTTTGGCGGTTATGTGGGTTCTAAACTGTTCGAAAGATTTGGTGGAGCGAAGTTTAAGCCAGTCACCATTGCATTGCTGATTGTGATTGCAATATTCAGTGCAGGTCGAGTCTTACTGTAACGGCTTTAGCGTTTAATTTTGGACGTTGCTTTTACGAATTGGTTTCGCGAATTGATTGCGCTAATTGACTGCGGAAAGTGATTAAGAAAACTGGGTACCAATGACTACCATTCGATATGGATAGGGGTACCCATTTTTACAAGTTGGAGAAACTCATCCATATCTTGATTGGTTAACGCGATACAGCCATCCGTCCAATCAAAACTTTGAATAAAGCTCGGCGAACGACGCTCGCCGTTTTTGATGCCATGGATTTTGATGTTTCCTCCAGGATCTACATCATTTTGCTCTGCCCATTGCATATCCGAAGGTTGCGGATAGTTAATATGTACTGAGCGATAAAAGTCCGACTCTTCCATCACATAATCGAGCTGGTATTCCCCTTCCGGCGTTCGGTTGTCCCCTTCAAAGCGTTTATGCCCTTTCGGTTGTTTGCCTAGCGCAATACGAAACTCCTGAATCACCTCTTCACCTTTTAGCAGATACATCCTACGTTTCGATTTATCGACTTTAACTAACGTAACCACTTGCGACAGCGAATCTATCTCAGATGCGCTATCCGGTACGTTGTAAAACTGTCGAGAGGAACTTTGAGGTGGACGTTTCGATGACCCTTGAGAAAACTGAGCTACCTTTTCATCAGGGCTACTGTTAAGAACATCATCCACAATAATCACATGCTCGGAGTTTGAGCTCGTGGAAGAGGTTGAGTTAGATGAAGACGTTGAGACACGTTGAGAATGAGCCGGTGCAGACTCGAATACGATGGTTTCGATAGCGGTCGCGTCAGAGACTATTTTCTCGACCACGACTTGCTCAGCATTCGCGTTCGAAGCCACAAACAGTAAACACAGTGATAAAGGCAGAAACAGACGCACCTTTAGATCTCCTCAAAACGCATGGACATGGTTCGTGACTGAGTTTCCATTCCTAACGACTCATAGAAACCCTGAGCTTGTTGGTTAAACTCCATTACCTCCAACCTAAGTTCTATCGCTCCTCTCGCCTGCGCCCATTGATTAAAAGACTTCATTAACGCTCGACCAGCACCTTTGCTCTGAACCTGATCTTTCACCACAATCGTATTGACCCTTGCCACCTTGTGCGGCTGAATAAAACTGACGCCTTTGTTCTGCGTTACCTTACCCGCTAAAAAGCCAACGACTTGCTTGTCGTCTACTGCAACCAAGAAAGCGCCAAGTGGGTCAAGCATCAAACCTAACCAATACTCTTCACTGTCGGCCAAGCCTTGTGACGCTGGTGCAAATACCATAGGCGCACCAAGATGATGTTGACGGTTTATCTGCTCAGAGAGCGCTAAGATCGCGTTAATATCAGTTACCTTGGCCGTCCGGATTTGCATATCATCACCTTGTTTGAATTCAATAACACCTTAGCAAAAATGGCTTAGTTGTGCACCGTTACACTGGTCAACTCAGACGCTCTGTGAAGGCTGAACATTAATATTAGGCACTATGTTTAGGGAAATTGTTCCGTAAATCTCAGGCACATTGCCAGCCGTTGAGTGCTACTATCTCTGCAGAATCAATATACTAACGACGACTAACGACTGGAAACCACTATGATTAAGTTTGCTGTAATTGGAACCAATTGGATTACACAAAAGTTTGTTCAAGCTGCGCACGAATCTCAATCGATGCAACTTGCTGCGGTTTACTCTCGAAATCTAGACAGCGCGGCACAGTTCGCCCAAGAATTTGACGTTGAAACCACGTATGACTCACTCGACGCATTGGCCAATGACAACACTGTAGAAGCCGTGTACATCGCTTCCCCTAACTCACTGCATTGCGAGCAATCTATCTTCATGATGGAACACGGCAAGCATGTTATCTGTGAAAAGCCGGTTGCATCAAATATTGATGAAGCAACACGCATGTTCGAAGTCGCTGAGAAAAACGGTGTGGTGCTGTTTGAGGCGTATAAATCTCAATTCCTACCGAACTTTAAGCAAGTTCAACTTGGGTTAGAAAAGATTGGCAAGGTACATAAAGCACACATCAACTACTGCCAGTATTCATCGCGCTACCAAAAATACCTAAACGGCGAGAACCCAAATACCTTCAACCCAGCTTTTTCTAACGGCTCATTGGTCGATATTGGCTTTTACTGTGTTGCCGCGACAGTCGCGCTATTTGGCAAACCTGAAAACGCACAGGCTTCTGCAAAGCTACTTGATTCAGGTGTCGATGCTCATGGCTGTGCGATCTTCCAATACCCTGAGTTTGATGTGACCCTTGCGCACTCCAAAGTCAGCGACTCTTATGCGCCAAGCGAGATCCAAGGTGAATTAGGGGCGATCATCATCGATCACATCGCTGAATGTACTGACGTTAAGATCCGCTACCGCGATGGCACGGTAGAAAACCTTACTCAAGCACAAAGCGAAAACTCCATGAGTTACGAAGCGCAGGCCTTTGCTAGCTGCATTACTGGCGACAACGCAACACAAGCGCAGGCCCAACTGCGCGCTTTAACGGTTGCGAAGTTAATTACAGAGATGCGCCAACAAGTTGGTGTAGTGTATCCAGCGGATAAATAACGTCACAGCGTAAGTTAACAAACTGATTTTTAATACATAATTATTTATACATAACTGAATTTAATCTTTACGACAAATAACCGGATTAGTTGATTGAGGTCCCATCTGTTTAAATCCGCGTTCGATATCTATCGTATTTATTTAATTTATTGAAGGTGTGTAAAGTGTTTTCAGTTGATGATCGCGTTGTAGCAACAAAAGGTGTTGAACTAGGTGAAATGGTAGTAACTGGCCTAAGTGCTGGTGGCGGCTACGTTCACGTTACAACGGTAGAAGGCGCAATGACGCTTACTTACCCAGCGCAAGATCTTAAAAAAGCATAGTTTAACCACTCTGCCCTTTTAGTAGTCACTCTACTAAAGGTAACAAAATTGAGGCTTTGGCTGACTTCACTCTTCTGCATTAGAGTAAGCAGCCAGAGCCTTTTTTATGCCCGTCATTTACCCACCAGCTTTCTCATTAGCTTACTCGTTACAATAAAACCGCACTCAACTGACAATAGAATTAGGCAACGAGTTTCTACACTAGGTGCTTATTCTCATCGTTCTCTTGATATTCCCGTGCACTTAATCGCAGTGAATAGTTCTTGTTAACAAAGGCTTATTGTCTGCGAAAGTTTCTGGTACATTAGCATCATCTTATACTAAGAAAGACCCGAATGAGGGAAGCTATGAAGCTTTACATTTACGATCACTGCCCTTTCTGTGCAAGAGTCTCCTACATTGCTCAATCGCTAGGCTTGAACATTGAGCTTGTTTCTGTCGATTATGATGATGCCCAAACCCTTATCGATCTGATCGGTAAAAAGATGGTACCCGTCTTACAAAAAGACGATGGCTCTATCATGGCAGAGAGCCTAGATATCATCGCGTACTTCATGGACTTGAAATCAAGCGATGAACAGCGTGTGCCATCTGAGCAAGTGACTGTGTTCCAAACTCGCGCATTCCCTCTTACTCAACAGATTGGACGCCCACGTTGGTGGAACCTCGACTTGGCTGAATATCGCTCTGCTGGAGCTAAAGAAGCTTGGCGTGCCAGTAAAGAGACCGAAGGTTTTAACTTTGAAGAACTGTTAGAAAAGACGCCTCAGTTCGTTCAACTGATTAACCCATTACTGAAAGATGCCGAACTCTTACTGGATCTAGAGAATGGTGAGTCATCACTGCCTCTAGTCGATCAAGCGGTGTATTTCTCGATGCTTCGTGGCTTTTGCGTAGAACCAAGCATCACATGGCCACCAGCACTTGAACGCTGGTTAGAAAAGAAAAGTGAAACGCTAAAGCTGTCTTTACTTCGCTAGAAAGCTATCTCGATTAAGAAAGCAAGCTCTGATTAAGAAAACAAGCTCTGACTCGCAAGCGACTACAACGAGCACAAACAAAAAATCGAAGCTCTCAGGTGTAAACTGCGAGCTTCGATTTTCTTTTATCTGGCCATTCTATTTCTCTAAGGCTTTGTCTTACAGCAGACGCCTTCTCAAACCTGTTCGCTCCAAGATTCGTGTCGAAATTTCTTCAACCGATAGTGAAGAGGTGTTGATGTAAGGTATCGCTTCTCGACGGAACATCGCCTCTACCGTTTGCAATTCATACAAACATTGTGAGTCACTGGCGTATTCGCTGCCTGCTAAGCGGTTCTCACGAATTTCAGTGAGCCTTTCTGCATCAATGGTCAAACCAAACAGCTTATGTCGGTAAATCTCAAACTCTGGCAACAGCTTTAAGCGTGCCAAGTCATCGTGGATAAATGGGTAGTTTGCTACGCGTAAGCCAAACTGCATCGCCATATACAAACTTGTTGGTGTTTTGCCACTTCGAGAAACACCCAACAAGATGATGTCGGCTTCTTCCAGCCCTTTTAGCGTGATGCCATCATCATGCGCGAGCGTGTACTCAATCGCAGCAATACGGTCGAAATACTTCACCGAGTCCTTGTTTACACTGCGTGAGCGCTGCAACTTAGGAACAGGCGCCATCTGAATGTCATCCTGTACTTTCTGCACGATGCTCTCTAACACGTCATAACAGTGCGCGGGCGCTTCTAGCAATTTGTTTTTGATATCAGGTATCACAATCGAAAAGAACACTAGCGGTTCTAATCCGGTATCACGATACGAAATTTCAATCTCTTTTAATAAATCAGAAAGTTTGTCCTCACTTTCCACAAACGGAAAGGTTTTTTCATTGGCTTTGAAAGGGAATTGACCTAGAACAACATGCCCTAAAGTCTCACATGTTATGGCCGTTCCATCAGAAACATAGAATACATCACGACTTTGGATATCAATTTGCATTTTTTATTTAATGTTTAAAATTATTTTGAGTAGGATGGGAACCATAATATATATAACGAAACCCTGCTGACTATTACGTCCCCCACAGCTTTAAAAAATAATTTACATTTTTTTAAACTGATACGTAATCGTTTGCCTTTAAATCCCTACAATGCTTGCTATGTTTCTGGAGAAATAAATGCAAAATAATACCCTATGGTTCAATGGCCTATCCATGGAAGATGTCGACAAAGTCGGCGGTAAGAACGCCTCACTGGGCGAGATGGTTTCTAACCTGTCCAATGCTGGTGTTTCTGTACCTAATGGTTTTGCTACCACCTCTTATGCGTTTAACGACTTTCTTGATTACAAAGGTCTTGATGAGCGCATTCACCAACTACTTGATGAACTTGATGTTGAAGACGTTGACGCACTGCGTAAGACAGGTGCAACGATTCGACAATGGGTTCTAGATGCCCCCTTCCCAGAATCACTAGAGCAAGATATCCGTGAGAACTACCGTGAGCTAATTGAAGACAACGAAGAATTGTCTGTAGCGGTTCGTTCATCGGCAACCGCAGAAGATCTTCCAGATGCTTCTTTCGCAGGCCAGCAAGAAACCTTCCTTAACGTGAAAGGCATCGATGCGGTACTCGAAGCAACCAAGCACGTTTACGCGTCACTCTTTAACGACCGCGCTATCTCTTACCGTGTACACCAAGGCTTTGACCACCGTGGCATTTCATTGTCTGCGGGTATACAACGCATGGTTCGCTCAGACAAAGCCTCTTCAGGTGTGATGTTTACGCTTGATACTGAGTCAGGCTTCGACCAAGTCGTGTTCATCACTTCTTCTTGGGGTCTTGGCGAAATGGTTGTACAGGGCGCAGTGAACCCAGATGAGTTCTACGTGCACAAGCCAATGTTAGAAGCAGGCCACCAGCCTATCGTGAAGAAGACCTTTGGTTCTAAGTTGATCAAGATGATCTACTCGACCAATCAAGAGATCGGTAAGCAAGTCGACATCATTGATACTGACGAGCAAGAGCGTAACCAGTTCTCACTCAACGATGAAGAGATCAAAGAGTTAGCAAAACAAGCGATGATCATCGAGAAGCACTACCAACGTCCGATGGACATCGAGTGGGCGAAAGATGGTATCGACGGCAAGCTATACATTGTTCAAGCTCGCCCAGAAACCGTATGTTCTCAAAGCGATCAAAACGTTATCGAGCGTTACGAGCTAAACAATAAGGCGGATGTCTTGGTTGAAGGCCGCGCTATCGGTCAGCGTATCGGCTCTGGCCCTGTTCGCTTGGTTGATTCTCTAGACCAAATGTCACTGGTTCAAGAAGGCGACGTGCTGGTAACTGACATGACAGACCCAGACTGGGAACCTGTGATGAAGAAAGCGTCTGCGATTGTGACTAACCGTGGTGGCCGTACTTGTCACGCTGCGATCATTGCTCGCGAGCTTGGTATCCCAGCGATTGTTGGTTGTGGTACAGCAACAAGCAGCCTAAACGATGGCGATACCGTGACAGTGTCATGTTCAGAAGGCGAAACAGGCTACGTTTACAACGGCGAACTCGATTTTGAAATCAAACGTTCTGAGGTTGATGAGCTACCAATGCTACCAACCAAAGTAATGATGAACGTGGGTAACCCAGATCGTGCCTTCGACTTTGCACAAATCCCGAACGAAGGTGTTGGCCTTGCTCGTCTAGAATTCATCATCAACAAGATGATCGGTATTCACCCTAAAGCGCTGCTTAACTTCGATGCACAAACGGATGAGCTAAAAGCGGAAATCAACGAACGTATTCGTGGCTACAAAGATCCTATCGATTTCTACGTAAGCAAATTAACAGAAGGCATCGCGACTATCGCTTCTGCATTCTGGCCTAAGCGTGTGATCGTACGTATGTCTGACTTTAAGTCGAACGAGTACAGCAACCTAGTCGGCGGTAAAACGTTTGAACCGCATGAAGAGAACCCAATGCTGGGCTTCCGTGGTGCATCTCGTTACATCTCACCAGTATTCGAAGACTGTTTCGAGCTAGAAACTCAAGCGATCAAACGCGTTCGCAACGAAATGGGCCTTAAGAACGTTGAAATCATGATCCCATTCGTTCGTACTCCAAGCGAAGCGGCATCGGTTATCGACATTCTGGCTAAATTCGACCTTCGCCGTGGCGACCAAGGTCTGAAAGTCATCATGATGTGTGAGCTACCATCGAACGCAATCTTGGCTGATGAGTTCTTGAAGTACTTCGATGGCTTCTCTATCGGTTCAAACGACATGACACAGCTGACGCTTGGCCTAGACCGAGATTCAGGTGACGTGGCACACCTCTTCGATGAGCGTAACCCAGCCGTGAAAGCAATGCTGAAAATGGCGATCGATGCAGCAACCAAAGCGGGTAAATACGTGGGCATTTGTGGCCAAGGCCCATCTGACCATGACGACCTAGCAGAGTGGTTAATGGAGCAAGGCATCAGCTCTGTTTCACTAAGCCCGGATACGGTTATCGATACGTGGTTGAAGCTAGGTAACGTTGCTAATAAATAAGTAAATAAGTAAATAAGTAACGCTTCACGCGGTACCTTAACGACAAAAGCCAGTCACGTTGACTGGCTTTTTTAGGTTCTTTGCAAATTAGCTGGCTAGAGCGCTAGAAGTAGTATCTCACACCAACCCAAGCTTCGGTTTGCCAACCATTCGGCATTGGCACACCTTTCACATCAACATCCGCTTTGGTAATGTCATAGCGCGTATTCAACCACCAAGTTCTTGCAGTGTTCATCGGCACATTTAACGATGTTTTAAATGAGAAGTTTTGCATGTCGATATCATCACCAGAAAGATCTTGCCACTCAGGAACCAAAGACACATAAGCGCCAGAGTCACCGAGATGCTTCGCGGTAATCAAACCAAGCGAGTATCCCGTTAAATCATCTTTAGATGAAGTGACGCCAGGGATCTCCATACTACCAGTCATCAGTCCTGCTCTTGGAAATACCAGGAATCCACCGGTATAAGCTGGATTAATCGCAACAACACCGCCAACCGACAATAAGTCATTTTTAATACTGTTGCGCGTATTAATATAATCTAATGAAAGACCCACTTTAGGCGTAGCTTTCGTCCCTGTTTCAAAGACGTGGAAGTACTGAATTCTAGAGTTGCTGTACTCTGTACCGAATTTGTCTGGATCGCGAAGCGCTGTGTTGCTTTCATCGACAAACGTCCCTTCGGCCAGTAGGGCAAACTGCTGACCGTTTTCTAAACCGCCAGAAACTTGCCCTTGAAATTGGATATCTGAACTACCATTCAGCATCAATGCAGCTTGAGTATAAACTTTAGTGACATCAGCAGGATCGATAACACGTTCGGAATCTGAATCGGCATGTGCAGGAAGGGCTAGACCTAAACTCAACGGGATTAATAGAGCAAACTTTTTCATTATATCTCTCGAAAGTCGTTTGCTTCCTCCTTGAAGCCTGGAACATCCTGTTAGGTAATAAATAGATTACTTGTCAGCAAGTAGTTTTGCTGCCGAACGCATTAGTGCAGGGCCTTTATTCTCACCAAAACCTGAGTGGTATGGGTTGGTTGAGAACATCACACCCACAAAGTCACGTGCAGGATCGATGTAAATAAATTGGCCTAGGTTGCCACTTTTCGACATTGCACCGTCATTGAAAATGAAATCAAATTGGTATGCGTTGTAGTCTGCTTTTTCGTTGTATGCGTGCAGTGAACTGCTCTCTTTGCTAGTACCTACGAATGCTTTTGGATCACCGCCGTTGCGGATACGATCAATCACAGCTTGTGACACCACTGGCTCATCAGCCACCGCTTTCCAGCTAGGTGTAAATAGTGTTCCCCAGCGAGCCATGTCTTCTACCGTTGATGAAACCAAGCCAACCGCGATCGCCATGCCATCTGGCGTCAAGTTGAATTGCATTGGTTGACGTGCGTGCACTTTTGACCAAACACGATCTTCGAATACTTGAGTCCAAGTTTTGTTCTCAACGTTTTCAACTAACTTAGTCAGCACCATGGTGTTGATAGATGCGTAACGGAAATGGTCACCGGCTTTTTCACCTTCCAGTTTCTGTGCACCTTGAGCCACTTCCATCCAAGTTTCCATTTCACCCGTTTTTGCACGAGGTGAGTTAAACGATGCCGCAAAGAAACGCACCACATCAGAGTCTGGGTTCAAGATAGACTCTAATGTCTCTTCATTGTCTAGCGCGGTCGACATGTTCAGAACTTGGTGTACTGTGATGCCATCCCAGTTCGTTCCTTTCAATTCAGAAACATACTCAGCGATCTCTTTTTCAGGGTCGACTTTGCCCTCTTCCACTAACATTGCGATCACTGTGCCAACCGTCGTTTTTGCTGTAGATGCCCAAACGTGCGTATCTGTCGGCTTCATACCTGGGTAAGCTTCGTAAACGATCTCCCCTTTGTGAATCAACATAAAGCCTTGGGTACGGAACTGTTCATCCGCCAAGTACTCATCCATTGTCAACTGACCTTTGCTTTCAGTATCAACTTTCAGTGCAGCGAGTCGTGGGTCGATATTTTTGACTAAAGGCTTGTACTCTTCGTTTGGAGCCGCCAGTGCCGTTGGTAGAAACTCACTCATGTGCATGTTGTAGTAAACGCTGTGGTCGCCGCCCATCTGCCAATGAAAGTTATTGAATAACTCACGAGCTGAGTCAGTAAAACTTGGGGTAAATGCTGTGCTCGCCTCTTTCACGGTCAAGGTAACTTGAGCACCTTCAACTTTCAGAGCTTCTTCAACTGGGTTTGCTGCAAGAGCAAATGATGATGGGGTCGCTAACGATACTAGAACGGCAATGTGTTTAAGTTTCATAATTGTTCTCCTGTTTGGGTTAGGAAAAGTATAGGGAGATGCGCTACACTTAATTAGGTCACTTGATGACATTTAATGGTAGGCACAAAACAATGAAAGCATCATCGAACACCACCAGCATACTGCTCACTTCGACCAGTAACATTGCTCCATATATTCAGTATTGTGACAAACATAGACTGGATTGGCGCACCGTCGCCGTTGCGTGCGGTCTACCCATTGAACTGACACAATCCAATCAATGGCTTCCTACACAAGACGTGATTCGCTTCATTCATGGCCTTGAGCGTAAGTTTGGCTATTCGATAGGGATTGAGGTTGGACGTAAGGCCTCTCTAGAGCAATTGTCACCTGAGCTAGACCGAAAAATTGAACAATGCACTTCTCTCGAGCAAGCGGTACGCTGCTTGATTACTGAAATATCGACCTTAAGTAATCACGTCACCATATGGACGGAAAAAAGCGATGGATTGTGGTGGCTGTGTCATCGAAGTTGCTATCACCCATCGACCTCAGGTTTTGAACAAGCAGAATGGTTTCGCGCCCTGACCGTGATTAGCCTATGCCGTAAGTTCATTGACAGTCGCTGGCAACCATCACACGCCAAGTTGGTCTCTAAGAACAACAGCGCACGTAAATTACCTAAGCATTTCTTTGATTCTGATATTCAGTTTGAAGAGCAATACGGTGCGTTCTCGATTCCGCTGCCCGATGATTATCGTGCCATTTCAGAACGAAATAGTACCCAAGATTGGCATCACGCTGTCGAGATATTAATAGACACCTATGCGACTCTACCTTGGTTCAATATTGAGTGGTTTGCGACCATGCTCGGCATGACAAAACGAACGCTGCAGAGAAACCTGAAGAGCAAAAACATTCTCTTTAAACAAGCCAAAGAACAAGTTCGGGAAGCTAAAGCAAAACAGCTACTTGAAGAGACCAACCTTTCTGTTCAAGACATCAGTTGGCAAGTGGGTTACAGCGACTTGAGTAATTTCAATCGTGCATTCAAAGGTTGGGTTGGAGTCACGCCACCAAGTTATCGGGATAAAGCGAAACATTAGAAATAGTCGAATGGAAAACCTTTAGACCCAATCCGCTAATATAAAACTCAGAAACAAGATACGACACCTTAAATTTCAATAAGCGAACGCATAAAGTTACATTGCACAATGCTCACATACCGATGAAACTGTGTAAAGGTAATATCGATAGATTTAATGACATTTATTGGTATCGAGCTAACGTTACGTTATCCTTTACGCAATTCTTCATTGAGTGGATTGTCACTACGACAAACCTACCTTCAAGACTGATAAGAGTGTTATGAATTCTACGACCGCAACTCCCTCGCCTTCTCTTGGCCGACAACTCTATACAATGACATGGCCAATGCTGTTTGGGGTGCTCTCCCTGATGAGCTTCCAACTTGTAGACAGTGCTTTTATTGGCCAGTTAGGCGTACTGCCGCTCGCGGTTCAAGGCTTCACGCTACCAATTCAGATGATCATTATCGGGATTCAAGTCGGACTAGGCATCGCGACAACGGCTGTGATCGCGAGAGCTATTGGGGCTAACGAGATACGCTATGCCAAACAGCTCGGCGGATTAGTCGTTGCGATGGGCAGTGTGAGTGTCGCGCTGTTCTCGGTCATCATCTATCTGTTGCGTGGTCCTATTTTACAACTCCTCGATGCACCACCGACGGTACTACCGATCATTGATTATTACTGGATCTATTGGCTGGTAAGCTCTTGGACAGGCGCACTGCTCTACTTTTTCTACAGTGTGTGTCGTGCCAATGGTAATACCATGCTGCCCGGTTCGATGATGATCGCGACCAGCATCATCAACTTGATATTGGACCCGATTTTCATATTCACGCTCGACATGGGCATCAACGGAGCCGCGATTGCGACCATCTTGGCGTTCGGTGCGGGTATCTTTATCGTTGCTCCTAAGGTAACTAAGAAGCATTGGATGACATTCGACTGGCACGATCTTGATATCGGCAAGAGTATTCGTTCTATAGGAAACATCATGGGGCCTGCGATGATCAGTCAGCTACTGCCACCAGTCTCTTCGATGCTCGCCACCAAACTGCTTGCAGGCTACGGCACAGCAGCCGTTGCAGCTTGGGCGCTAGGTTCACGTTTTGAGTTCTTTTCGATTGTTGCAGTGCTTGCTCTGACTATGTCGATGCCACCTATGATTGGCCGAATGTTGGGAGAAAAGAACCTAGGGAACATACGTAGTCTTGTGAAGATTGCCGTGATGTTTGTATTAGGATTCCAATTGGTGATCGCACTGGTAACTTGGATGTTCTCTGGCGGGTTGGCAAATCTCATGACCAGCGAAGACGAAGTCTCGACCATTTTGAACTACCACTTACTTATCGTTCCTATCAGTTTAGGGCCGTTGGGTATCTGTATGCTGATGGTTTCTATCTCGAATGCGCTTGGTAAGTCTTATACTGCCTTAACGATATCAGCACTGCGCCTGTTCGCCTTCTTCTTGCCTTGCTTGTGGATTGGTTCGCAGCTTGCTGGTATTGAAGGCCTGTTCTGGGGTGCCATGGTGGGTAATGTGCTTGCCGGTACATGTGCTTGGTTTATGTACCAACGCGCACTTGGGCAAGTCGAGGCTAAGCTTTCTAATTAATCAGTTAGCGAACTAAACGGCTTGCCAGCTAAACCGCTATAAAGTTATTAAACGAAAAAGCAGCCACTTAGGCTGCTTTTTTAGTTTCAGACTTAAAATATATTGGGGTTAGACTTGCTCAAAGTAAGCCAAAAACTCACCGCAATCTTTTTGGAATGGTGGCAATATTTCTGCTAGTGTTTCATCATCCCAATGCCACCATTCAAAGCTTTCTAATCGCCCGGCATAGCTAGGAGCATCAAACCGAGGACGCAGTTGCCAAACGCAATCGAGTATGGCGGCACGCCTTAAGCAGCGGTTGCCAACGAAAACAATCAACATAAATGAGTTAATCATTCCATTGTATCAAAGTACTTCACCAGCCTAAAACTGCAGTACTTCAGTTTCATTCGGGACCATTTTAAAAGGAAGTTATTTTAAATACCCGAATTCCCTATGCTAATACATGCATTGAAAGATAAACACTTGTTTTCATATGATTTTCAGACAAAAAAAGCCCGCTGATTTCTCAGCGGGCTTTTCAATGGTGGTGGAGGGATAGGGATTTGAACCCTAGAACCGCTATTAACGGTTGCCGGTTTTCAAGACCGGTGCTTTCGACCACTCAGCCATCCCTCCAACAAATTGTCATCAACAGATTAGTACACTGTTGAGGTTGTTATTTGCTAATGCAAGTAACGATACCTTTTGTCTTCACCTTTCAAAAAAGTGAAAATAAATTTAAAGCCTGGCGAT
>NZ_JBFRJF010000024.1:0-121833 GCF_041468745.1 Vibrio sp. 10N.286.52.F8 | reverse complement strand
TCTACAACCTGCAATTTAAAGCCTAGTGTGTAATCACGCTGAGTGCGCTTAACGTAGTGTTTATTTGGAATGGTCATCATTAGTCCTCAATGTGTAAACACATTTCAGGACGGGACACTAGAAAATAATAAGCCGCTGGGGTTCAATCCAGCGGCTTTTTTGTATGTTCTGGGAATCATTATTGCCCCATTACCAGTCAGGGTTAACAGAATGTTAACATGTATTTGCCCTACTAAAAGTAATCCCTTGTCTGTTGGATATTTGCAAGGCAAACTGCTGGGCAAAAGTTCGAAAACACTCTGAATGTCTAAAAATCGCCATATTTTTCGAAACTAGGGATTTTATATCATTGGCTTTTCGGTTTCGGTTTCGGTGGCTGAAAGTTTGGGATAATTTGAAAACCATTTGGACATAGCTATGCCTGTACTCTTACCAGAGTACTAGCGGCAGAAGTTTCATAATTTCTGTTGCGCTGCGCTTACAAACCGATAAGAACATAAATCGATATCTACTTAGCCATCTTTACATACCTTTACATCACATGACGTTATCTTACTTACATTAGTATATTCTTAAGTAGTGAAACAAAGAGAAGGAAAACGTCATGAAAATCAAAAGCACGATAATCGCGTTACTCGGTATCGTTATTGCCTTCGGAGCAATGGCTGGTGGAATGAATAAAGGCATGAATAACAATATGTCACGCCCAGTATTTTCACAGTTTGATCTCGATGGTGATGGCAAGATAACCGAAGCCGAGTTCAATCAAGCACGCTCAGAACGTATTGCCCAGCGAGCAGAAGAGGGACGTACGTTGAAAAATATCAATCAAAGCCACAGTTTTGCTTCGTTAGATAGCAACGCGGATCGCGCTATCTCTCAACAAGAGTTTAATGCTCATCAAGGCATGGTGAACCCCAAAAATACCATGGGCAAAGGCAAAAACAATCAGTAGCTCAATTCAATCAGGCCTCCATTTGTGAGGCCTGACTTATTTTGAGATCAAGGAAGCAAATCCGCTTATGTTGGTGTGCTACCTTTTGCTTAAGGAAAAGCTAATATATAGTAAGGGAATCGCTATGACTAGGTATAGCTGGTTACAAAGGGCTCTGTTTGTTCCTCCTGTTTTGTTGGGCATCGCGTTATTGGTGATCGCACCAGGGATGAAGGCTGAACCGCCTAATGCGAGTAATACGGCTGCTAAAAAGGTGGTTCGGGTTTTGAAAGTCGAGCCGCGAAATATCCAACCTTCTGCCATCGGATATGGACATACCGAGTCTGTTCAAGACTGGCAGGCACAGTCTGAACTTGACGGCGCGGTTGTGTGGGTTTCTGAGCAATACAAAACGGGCGCTATTATCCGCAAAGACAGCGAACTCCTTAGAATTGACCCCACCGCTTATCAACTTACTATTGCCCGTTTGCAAGCTGAGCTTGAAGTGCTAATGCTAACGAATCAGACCATTATCGATTCGCTCAAGATTGCAGAGAAAGAGTTTGAGGTACAACAGTCAGAATATGCCCGCTCAATCAAATTGAGTGAAACCGGGCATATCTCCAAAACAGAGAAAGACCGCGCGACCAAAGACTTGCTCAGCAGCCAGCAACAGCTCCAGACACAGAAAAACCAACTGGCAATTAATCAAGCGCAGCAAAAGGTTTTGCAAACGGAACTAGCACTTGCAAACCGAGATCTCGAACAAACCGTAATTAAAGCCCCATTTGATATTCGCATTGTCGAAACCTTGGTTGGACTCGCCGAGTATGTCAACAAGGGGGAATTGCTGCTCAAAGCGGATGACATCGATGCCGTTGAGGTTCGCGCGCAGTTTCCGCTTGGTAAAATGCGTCCGCTAAGAAATTCCAATCGCTTTGACTCGCTTGACGAAGATGTTCATAGCAACTTGAGCGCGACAGTCGAGCTCCAAGCAGGCGATAAAGTAATTACTTGGCCTGCCGAGATCAGCCGATCCGGCGGTGAAATCGATGCTCAGACTCAAAGCCAAAGCCTGGTTGCACAAGTAAATCAGCCCTATCAGCAAGCCATTCCCGGGGAGAAGCCACCACTTATTCGTGGGACTTTCGTTAAAGTCACGATTAAAGCACCAATGATGGAGCAACAAGTCTTGCTACCGATAAACGCCATCCATGATGGTAAAGTTTACACTGTCTCTGAAGGTAAACTGAAAAGCAAACCTGTCAGGATAGATTTCGTCCAAGGGCAGGTTGCGGTGATCAAATCTGGCGTGGAATTCGGTGATGTGGTTGTGCTAAGTAAACTTTCACCCGCCGTTGAGGGGATGGCTTTACAACCGCAACCGGATGAGAAAATCGGCCTTTGGTTGGATACGCAGAGCGGATTTAAAGCCCTAAACGCGATTCAGAAAGAGGGCAAATTATGATCGCTTTTTTTGCTCGGCACACCACTGGCGCCAATGTCCTGATGATGGCGGTACTGCTGTTAGGGGCTTTTGCCTTGCCCAAACTGCAGAAAGACACTTTTCCGTTGACGCCGACCAAAAATATTGAGGTTCGGATCGTTTATCCGGGCGCGTCACCTTTTGAGATGATGGAAGAAGTGTGTTACCCGTTGGAAGATTCTCTCGATAAGCTGAGTGGAATTAAAGAGTTAAGCTGTGATGCCCGAGAGAGTTTGGTCATCGCCAATGTGGAAATCGGCGATGATGAAGACATTGACACTTTAACCAGCGATATTCAACAGCAGGTTAACGCCATCAGTGATTTTCCGGATCGAGTTGAGCAGATCACGGTGTCGAAACTGGACCGAGTGGCAACGGTGGCCAGTGTCGCGATTACCGGCAATATGTCAGATAGGGACTTATATCTCTATGCCCAACAAATTAAGCACAAGTTAAAAGAGAGCTCATTGATCGCTCAGGTGACCGTGAGCGGTTTTGCGGATCAAGAAATAGAAATTCGCGTATCGCAGTGGAAGTTGCAGCAGTACGGCCTGAGTGTGTCCGACTTGTCCAATCTAGTACAACAGCAAAGTATCAGCACTCCTGCTGGCGTATTTAGTAATGACTTGGAAGAGATCAGCGTCCGCTTCGACCACTTAGGCAGCAACGTCAGAGACTTCGAAAATATCGTGATTAAATCCAGTGAGACGGGGACTCAGGTTCGCCTCGGTGATGTTGCCGTTATTCAGCAGAAGTTCACTAGCGATGAAAATCAAATCCTGTTCAATGGTCAGCGTGCCGCTTTGCTTCAGGTGTCCAAAACGCAATTTCAAGATACCTTAACGGTCAAAGATGCGATCGTCAGCATCGTTGAAAAAGAACAGGCGAGAGCCCCTGAAGGCGTCGCTTTAACCATCACCCAAGATTCCAGCACCAATATTATTGAGCGTCTGAGAATCCTCACCAGCAATGGCGCACAGGGATTAGCACTGGCATTTTTGATGTTGTGGGCGTTTTTTAATATTCGCTTTAGCTTTTGGGTCACCATGGGGCTGCCGGTTTCATTCCTTGGCGCCATTTTTGCGATACAACTTCTCGGTTATACCCTGAATATGATGACGCTGGTCGGGCTGATTGTCGCGATTGGTCTGCTAATGGACGACTCGTTGATCATTGCAGAAAACATCGCTGCCAAGAGGCAACAAGGGCTACCCGCGTTTGACGCTGCAGTTGAAGGTACCAAACAAGTCTTCCCAGGTGTGATTGCATCGTTTGCTACCACCATCATGGTGATAGGGCCGCTGATGTTTCTCACAGGCAAGATGGGCGAAGTACTACGCTATATTCCCATCGTGTTATTGATTACCTTGCTTGTTAGTCTGATAGAAGCTTTCTTGATCTTGCCGTCTCATTTGGCACATAGCCATACTGAATCTCGCTCTAATCCTATACGGGACAAGTTCATTGCCGGTTTTGAAAACATCAGAGACAGATTCTTTGTGCCAGTGAGTGTCAAGGCGATGAATGCACCTTATCTTTCAGTAGGGATATTGGTGATGGTGGTGATGATTTCAACCGCTTCCATTTCGTCAGGTTGGCTGAAATTCAAAGCCATGCCTGCCTTGGAAAGTGATGTGCTGCAGGCGCGTATCTTGCTCCCTCAAGGCAGTTTACTGAGCCAGACAGAGGCGGTGGTGGAGAAGGTTTCAAACGCGCTTGATGAACTCAACCAAGAATACGCAGAGAAATACCCAAGCTCAAAACCTTTGGTCGCGAGCACCACGATCATGTTCAACTCAAATGCTGATGCTAATGAGTCGGGGCCGCATATGGCAACCGTCAGTGCCGATCTATTGCCAGCGCAATTTAGGCAGCAGAGCATTAAAGATCTGATCCAAGATTGGAAACAAAAAGTAGGCCCTACGGCGGATGTGGTTTCACTCAAGTTTACCGATAAAGAACGGGGCATTGCTGGCAATGGCATTGATATTCGGGTTCAGGGTGAGTCGTTACAAGAGCTCAATCAAGTCAGCCGCTCGCTGGTGAAATGGTTGAAGGGATTTGACGGTGTCTATAACCTCTCCACCGATCTGCGTGAGGGCAGAACCGAATTTCACGTTAACCTTAAAGATGAAGCTGGCGTGATGGGAGTTAATGCTTCCAACATTGCTCAAACGCTGCGCAGCGCGGTAAAAGGCAGTACTGATCTGACGGTTTTCCAACAAGGCGAGCTGGTGGATATTAGTGTGAGACTGGATGAGTTTACGCACCAAGCTAGCCTGTATGAGTTGAATAACTTGATGGTGACTGCAGGCAATGGAACCCTAGTTCCATTATCAAGTGTTGCGACGTTTGACAGAAAACAAGCCTTCTCGCGAATTCACCGCATTAATGGGATGAACACTGTGGTTGTGCAAGGCAATATCGATACGCGGGTTGCCAATGCGCGTGAAATCATGCTGCAGTTCAATAGCGAATTTGTCTCGCAAACTCAACACAAATTCCCAGACATCACCTTCACCTCGCAAGGTCAGGATAAAGAAAGCTCAGATACGGGCTCCTCGCTGGCGACCTTCTTTGCTCTTGGCGTGGTGGGGATTTATCTTATTTTAGTGTTCCTGTTACAAAGCTACACTCAACCGATTGCTGTGCTGCTGGCAATCCCTATGGGCTGGATTGGTGTGGTATGGGGGCACTTGGGCATGGGGTTCGATTTGACTATTCCAAGCTTGGTTGGCTTTGCTACCTTAGCGGGTATCGTCGTTAACGATAACATTCTGTTGGTCAATTTTATTAAGAAGAATATCGCCCAAGGCGAGCGCTTGATAGACGCTTGTCGAGAGGCGGTACGTGACCGATTTAGAGCGATATTTATCACCTCGTTAACCACATTTGCAGGATTGCTTCCACTGTTAACCGAAACCAGTACGCAAGCGCAATTTCTGATCCCGTTAATTGCCAGTATTGCGTTTGGCTTAGTCTCGGCTACGTTACTAGCGTCAATTGTTGTGCCTTGCGTGCTGCTTATTTTGGACGATTTAAAGCTGACCAAATGGGCAGAAGGTGCTCAATCTTCCCTTTGAGGCCCTTGGGAGTGCATGCTGAACCATGTCATTTAGCCCGGCATGAAAATGGTAGTTTGCGTAGAATTTATTTGGCGATTAAACCCTATCACTGACTGCTGTTTTTTTGCGTACAAAAAACAATAGGGTCAGGTCTTGTCTTTTGCTCTTTGGTGGCAGTTTTTCTATCAGGTTTAGTTATTTGTCATACCTGAAGTTATTAGTCATTTGCTAATGTTTGATTTTCCAAAACTCATTTTTGTCCAAAAGTTTGTTATACACACATCCACTATACGGTGATCCCTACACCACACTCACCACCAAAAAAAGCGCAGACCTTTCGATCTGCGCTTGTGGTTATTGTCCCGATAACACTGTTTAAATCGTTTTCAATTAACCCACGTTCTTACGTGCGTTTTGGAACATACGCATCCAAGCGCCATTCTCGCCCCAACCTTCCGGAGACCAAGAGTTTGCAACCGTACGGAAGACACGCTCTGGGTGAGGCATCATAATTGTCACGCGGCCGTCAGTCGTTGTTAAACCTGTGATAGCGTTTGGCGAACCATTCGGGTTATTCGGGTATTGCTGCGTTTGGTTACCGTTGTTATCAACGTAACGTAGAGCAACCGTACCTGAGTTTTCAATCGCGTTTAGGTGGTCGTTATCACGTACTTCTACGCGGCCTTCACCGTGAGAAACAGCGATTGGCATACGAGAACCTTCCATGCCGTTGAAGAATACAGAATCTGACTTCTGAACTTCTACTAGGCTGAAACGTGCTTCAAAGCGCTCAGATTCGTTGCGAACGAAACGTGGCCAGTACTCCGCACCTGGGATAAGTTCACGTAGATTCGACAGCATCTGACAACCGTTACACACACCTAGAGAGAAGGTATCTTCACGCTTGAAGAAGTTTTCAAACTGGTCACGAGTAGAGTCATTAAACAAAACCGACTTCGCCCAACCTTCACCAGCACCTAGTACATCACCGTAAGAGAAGCCACCACATGCCACAAGGCCGTTGTATTCTTCTAGTACCGCTTGACCTGTTAGGATGTCGCTCATGTGAATATCAGTTGCTTCGAAGCCTGCACGGTCGAATGCTGCTGCCATTTCAACGTGAGAGTTAACACCCTGCTCACGTAGAATCGCCATCTTAGGCTTAGCACCTGTGTTGATGAACGGTGCTGCGATGTCTTCGTTTACGTCAAAGCTCAGTTTCACGTTCAGACCTGGGTCCGAGTTGTCTTTCTTCGCTTCGTGTTCTTGGTCAGCACATACTGGGTTATCACGCAGACCTTGCATCTTGTGCGTTGTCTCAGCCCAGATAGTACGTAGTTCAGTACGGTTACGTTCAATCACTACAGACTCGCCAGACTTAATCACTAGTTCATCTGATGCTTCCCCTTCACCAACAACGCTGCCAATCACATGAGAACATGCTTCTAGACCGTTAGCTGCAAGAGTAGAAAGTACTGCGTCTAGGTCGTCGTTACGGACTTGGATTACTGCACCTAGCTCTTCGTTGAACAGTGCTGCTAGCGTGTCTTCACCTAACGCTTCAATGTTTGCATTAACACCACAGTGACCTGCGAATGCCATTTCTGCTAGCGTTACGAATAGACCACCATCGCCTTTATCGTGGTAAGCGACAACTTGGTCGTTCGCTACAAGTGCTTGAACGCCTTCGTAGAAACCTTTTAGTTGCGCTGCGTTGTCTACGTCTGCTGGCTTGTCACCAAGCTGCTTGTAAACCTGTGCAAGTGCTGTTGCACCCATACGGTTTTTGCCGTTACCTAGGTCGATAAGAACTAGGCTTGTATTACCTTTGTCAGTGCGAAGCTGAGGAGTAATCGTCTTACGAACATCTTCAACACGTGCAAACGCAGTGATAACAAGAGATAGCGGAGACGTTACTTCTTTCTGCTCGCCATTCTCTTCCCACTTAGTCTTCATCGACATTGAGTCTTTACCCACTGGGATAGTTAGACCCAGAGCTGGACATAGTTCTTCACCAACCGCTTTAACCGCTTCGTAAAGACCTGCATCTTCACCTGGGTGACCTGCTGGAGACATCCAGTTAGCCGACAGTTTAATGTGTTTGATATCGCCGATGTTGGTCGCTGCGATGTTAGTAATTGCTTCACCAACCGCTAGACGAGCCGATGCGCCGAAGTCTAGAAGTGCCACTGGCGTACGCTCACCAAGAGACATAGCCTCACCGTGGTAAGAGTCGTAGCTTGCCGCTGTTACTGCGCAGTTAGCAACAGGAACCTGCCATGGACCAACCATTTGGTCACGAGCTACAAGGCCTGTTACCGAGCGGTCACCGATGGTGATAAGGAATGTTTTCTCAGCGACTGTTGGCAAGCGAAGAACACGGTCAACCGCTTCGTTCATCTCGATGCCAGAACGGTCAATCGCAGGGTTGTTAGCTTTTAGCGTTTTCGCGTCACGGTGCATCTTAGGTGTTTTACCTAATAGGATGTCCATTGGCATGTCGATTGGCGTGTTGTCGAAGTGTGAATCTTCTAATTTCAGATCACGTTCTTCAGTTGCTTTACCAACCACTGCGTACGGTGCACGTTCACGCTTACAAATCGCGTCGAACGTTGCCATGTCTTTATCAGCAACCGCCATTACATAACGCTCTTGAGATTCGTTACACCAGATCTCAAGTGGGCTCATGCCCGGCTCATCGTTTGGCACGTCACGTAGATTAAAGATACCGCCACGCTCGCCATCGTCGACTAGCTCAGGAAGAGCATTCGAGATACCGCCCGCGCCCACATCGTGGATAAATGCGATTGGGTTCGCATCACCAAGCTGCCAACAACGGTCGATAACTTCCTGACAACGACGCTCCATCTCTGGGTTTTCACGTTGTACAGAAGCGAAATCAAGATCTTCAGAAGAAGAACCAGAATCCATTGAAGATGCCGCACCGCCGCCAAGGCCGATGTTCATCGCAGGACCACCTAGAACGATTAGGCTTGCACCTACCGGGATCTCTTTCTTCTGAACGTGCTCATCACGGATGTTGCCAAGACCACCAGCTAGCATGATTGGTTTGTGGTAACCACGCACTTCTTCACCTGCGTGAGAGTTTACTTTCTCTTCGTAAGTACGGAAGTAGCCAAGTAGGTTTGGACGACCAAATTCGTTGTTGAATGCCGCGCCACCAAGAGGACCTTCAAGCATGATATCCAGAGCAGTAACGATACGGCTTGGCTTACCAAAGTCAGTTTCCCAAGGTTGAACGAAGTTCGGGATCTTAAGGTTAGATACAGAGAAAGCAACAAGACCCGCTTTTGGCTTACCACCAATACCGGTTGCCCCTTCATCACGGATTTCACCGCCTGAACCTGTCGATGCGCCTGGCCACGGTGAGATTGCCGTTGGGTGGTTGTGCGTTTCAACTTTCATCAAGATGTGTGTTTTTTCTTGGTGGTAGCTGTACTGGCGAGTTTCTGGATCTGGGAAGAAACGACCAACTTCAGAACCTGTCATTACCGCTGCGTTATCTTTATAAGCAGACAGAACATGTTCTGGTGTCGTTTCAAAGGTGTTCTTAATCATCTTGAACAATGATTTTTCTTGCTTAACGCCATCGATAGTCCAATCAGCGTTAAAGATCTTATGACGACAGTGCTCTGAGTTCGCTTGTGCAAACATCATTAGTTCGATGTCCGTCGGGTTACGACCTAGCTTCTCAGTGAAGCTTTCAAGAAGGTAATCAATCTCATCTTCTGCAAGTGCAAGACCTAGGGTAACGTTTGCTTTTTCAAGCGCTTTACGTCCACCAGTTAGTAGGTCAACTTCCGCATAAGGAGCAGGCTCAGCAACGGTAAATAGTGCCGCCGCTGATTCGAAGTCAGTGAAAACCACTTCCATCATACGGTCGTGCAGGATTGCTTTCAGCTCAACAAGTTGAAGTTCAGAAAGTTCAGCAGAGGTTTCAATGTAGAAAGCAGTACCGCGCTCTAGACGTGACACTTTAGCCAGTCCGCAGTTGTGTGCGATATCTGTTGATTTTGAAGACCAAGGCGAGATAGTGCCTGGGCGTGGCGTTGCAAGCAGCAGTAAACCTTCAGGTTCATGCTCTTCAATCGTTGGACCGTAAGTCAGTAGCTTTTCTAGCTTCTCAACTTCAGACTCATCTAGGTCTGCCGTTAGATCAGCAAAGTGGGCAAACTCAGCGTAAATACCTGTTACAGGTAAGCTTAATTCACGACAAAGCTCTAAAAGCTTGTTAACACGAAACTCAGATAGAGCTGGGGAGCCACGCAAAATTCTCATGTGCTTACGTCTCTTATGCAGTTGATTAAGGTAGTATTGGAATAAATTCAGTGGGTTAAAGGAAAAACCTAACTGTTTTCTTCGAAGCTATTCCCGAAGGTTTAAAAACCTATGCCGATCCCACCTCTTCAATGCGAGAGCATTATAAAGCATTTCTTTTTGTGACGTAACACCAAAAGCAACCGTTTGCGTGATTTTTTTTATCTTTCTGCGTAAATGGTACTTTTGCTGCATTTATCACCACTTTTACAACTGTTTAATTAAACCTGCTTTGCCAGCCTTGCGGGGTTTGGTATAAAGGAGCTTCCACTTTTCGAGATTTCATTTTGATGCCTAAATTTACGCTCATCTTTTCGTCTAAGTTCCTTCTGCTCGCCATCGCCCTATTTGGGTTGGCTGGATGCCAGATTGAATCTGAACCTAAAAGTGTCCTTGAGCAGATACGAGATCGTGGCGTTCTTCGTGTCGGCACCCTAAATAACCAACTCTCTTATTACATCGGTCCTGATGGTCCTGCTGGCTTGGATTACGAATTAGCTCGTGAATTTGCGCAGGAGCTTGGTGTAAAGCTTGAGGTTAAACCCGCTTACCGTTTGTCTGGCTTGTTCCCTGCACTGCAGAAAGGCGAAATCGATCTTATCGCGACCGGCTTAACGCAAAACAACAAACTGACACGAGCTTATCGCGCCGCACCTGCTTATTACTACGTAAGCCAACAGGTCGTATACAAAAAAGGCCAGTGGCGACCGAGAAACCTTGAACAACTGATCAATTTCGAGAATGAGCGTCAGGTTGACTTTGTTAAAGCACAAACTGAATCAGAAGAGGCGGCGTCTACTGACACATTAACGCCATCTTTGGTTGTGGTGAAAGACTCACACTTTGAGCCAACACTAAAGCAGCTGCAGAAAACGCACGATGACTTCATCTATGACGCGGTTGGCAATGCAGACATCAATGACCTGCTAAAAGAAGTATCAACAGGCGAACGTTTATTCACAGTAGCCGACTCTATCGAGCTATCACTGGCGCAACGTTTGTACCCAGATGTTGCCTTGGCATTTGAGCTGACAGAAGACCAACCTATTTCTTGGTACCTAAATAGATCGGAAGATGAAAGCCTGTATGCTTTGCTGATTGAGTTCTTCGGTAACCTAAAACAGTCTGGTGAACTGGCTTCACTAGAAGAGAAATACATCGGCCACATCGGCACTTTTGACTACGTTGATACTCGTGCCTTTATCCGCGCTCTGGACAGCAAGTTGCCAAAATGGTCGCCGCTATTTCAAAGGTACTCTCAAGAATTTGATTGGCGCTTGATTGCCGCTTTGGCCTACCAAGAATCACACTGGAACCCTGTTGCGCGCTCACCAACGGGTGTTCGTGGCATGATGATGTTGACACTGCCCACCGCGAAGAGTGTTGGGGTAACCAACCGTCTCGACCCGAACCAGTCGGTACAAGGCGGTGTTGAGTACCTGCGTCGTATCGTGAACCGAGTACCAGATTCAATCACTCAACACGAAAAGATCTGGTTTGCACTTGCTTCATACAATGTCGGTTACGGGCACATGATGGACGCGCGTCGCCTCACGAAGGCACAAGGAGGAGATCCTGATGCTTGGGGCGATGTGAAAGACAGATTACCTCTGTTAAGACAGAAGAAGTACTACAGCCAAACTCGATATGGGTATGCGCGTGGTGATGAAGCGAGAAACTACGTTGAAAACATTCGCCGTTATTACCAAAGCATTATTGGCCATGTAAATAAGCGCAATAAAGAACAAGAAGCGACCCTTGAAGGTTTGGTGGTGATCCCACCTTTAGAAACCTCAGGTGCTGAATCGAGTATCAGCGCAGCTCAGTCGACAGTAAGCAGTTCTGAGCCTTCACAGTAAAACCCAAAAGAGCAATGCCATCTAGCATTGCTCTTTTTTATTGTCTTTTTTCGACTCTTCTTTCGTCACTAAGGGATAAGGGAAGCAGGCAAGAAAATGATGATGAGATCTAGAGCGTCATATTGCAGTAACAATCGAACCTTATAACGGCACACCACAATCAAGATTATGCTCTGTTGCACTGCAATGCTGGCTTTAGACTAGAACTGCTCTTCTATTTAAGCCAAGCGTGCGACAGGCCAAACAAACGAATAACACTATAATTAAATCGTTAGTCCAAACTAAAAAGTCAGACGACAAATAGGAAATCATTGAAATGATGAAGAAACTGAAATCGAAACGCCTTGATAAGACCGTTGCTGCAAACCGTCGTAAGCGTATGCTTTCAAATAATAAGAAGAAGATCATTTGGCGCAATCGCGCTTTCATGCAGATGATTGCTGAGTAAATGTAGTTACTCAGTCAGTTTGCTTGGCACTCTTGCGATAGAGAGTGCCGAAAGTACGCTGCTATTTCTTATTGCCAGCCTTCATCTCTGCTTCTAAACGCTGCTCTTCCAACAGACGTTCTTGCTTTCGCTTCTCTTTTATCTCTTTTCTACGACGCTTGAAAAACGCTTGTAATTGCTCACGGCACTCTTCCTCTAACAAACCATGTTCAACGTCGGCATAGTGGTATGAGGCTTGGCTTTCAAACAAGTTCAATACTGTACCTGCAGCGCCCGCTTTTAAGTCTGGAGCACCAAACACAATGCGCTTTACTCGGCTGTGTAGCAACGCGCCTGCGCACATTGGGCAAGGCTCTAGCGTGACATATAAAGTGGTATCGAGTAGCCGATAGTTTTCTAAGGTTTGACCGGCTTTACGCAAGGTTTCAATTTCTGCGTGTGCCGTTGCATCGTGGCTGCCAATCGAACGGTTCCATCCTTCAGAGATAATCTGCCCATCTTTCACTAATACCGCACCCACTGGAACCTCTCCCTCGCTCTCTGCTTGCTTAGCTACCTCAATGGCGCGTCGCATGAAGATTTCATCTTGAGGGGTGAATTGATGGTCTGACAAAGGGAACTCCAGAAAACAAAGGATAAAAACGAAAATAGGTATGCGGTGAAGCATACCTAATCTTCGTGATAATGAACAATAAAGAGGTTAAGACAACAAGAGACAATGAACCATTGCCGCTTGCTGGTTGGTCGAACTGTTAGCTATTAGCGTCTTCTGTGTCACCGGCTATTGGCGTCGCTTTGATGCTCACAATACGGTTATTCTCAACAGAGATAATTTCAAACTGCCACTGCTGGTATTGAACAACTTCGCCTGCATCCGGTAAGCGCCCTATTAACCAAGTCACAAGGCCATTCAACGTTTGGAAGCTCTCGCTTTCGCCCTCAAAATCCGATAGCTCTAAACGGTTCTTCAGTTCACTGATCGGAATCAGTCCATCCACCAACAAACCGTCTTCCACTTGCTCGGTCCAAAGATCGTTCGGATTATTCGATAGCTCGCCAGCAATCGCCTCAAGAATATCGTAATGAGTCACAAGACCTTGAACATCGCCATACTCGTCGACAATGAATGCCATCTCGGTGCCCGACTCTTTAAAGTAGCCAAGTAGACGCAGAGCTTTCATCGATTCTGGAACATAGATCGGCGAGCGAGACAGCCCCATGATCACTTGAATGCTTAGATTGCCCGCCTGATTCAGCAAGGCTTTGGCTGACACTGTACCCACCACTTTATTGAGGTGATCTTGGCACAATGGAAACACACTGTGTTTTGATGAACGCAGTTTCTTTAATATCTGCTCAACGGGTTGGTCGACATCCAGAAAGTCGATGTCTCGACGCGGAGTCATCAATGAGCTCACAAGACGATCATCAAGCTGCAAGATATTACGAATCATCTCTTGTTCGCCGCGTTCAATCACACCCGATTCTGAGCCCTCTTTCACAAGTGCATGGATATCATCTTCGGTAACGCTATCTTCTTCACCGCCTCGGCCCATCAACTTAAGAATACCTTCCGTTGAAGCCGACAACGCAAACACAAACGGCGTCGCGATTTTAGATAACCAGAAGATTGGCAGCGCGACTAACACAGCAATGTTTTCAGCTTGAGACTGAGCAAAACGCTTTGGTACCAACTCACCGACAACGATAGCGAAATAAGTAATACCTACCACCACAACCGCAGTAGACAAGATGTTCGCTTGTGTTGGGTCTAGTCCCCACAGTTCAAGTTGAACGGCTAGTGGAGCCGATAGCGTCGCCTCACCCACAATCCCGCTGAGTAGGCCGATTACCGTGATACCGATTTGGATTGTAGAGAGGAAGCGGGTTGGGTTTTCTTTGAGATCAAGAGCAACCTGAGCGGAGCGGTGTTTTTCGGCTAAGCGTTTCAGCCGACTATTTTTTGCTGCTACCAATGCAATCTCAGACATGGCAAACAGACCATTTAAAACAATTAACCCTACTAAAAGCAGAATTTTCATGTGGCTTGGATTTCCTAAATTTACCGGCCAACAATTAGCCGTAATCCGGAGTATAAGCTGAGTGCCTTTATTTGGGATATAGAAAGTTTTGAATATAAAAATTTTTGGATATAGAAAGTTTTGGATATAAAAACCTTGGATATAAAAAACGGAAAAAATAGCGAAAAAAAGCCCGCACATTTCGGTGCGGGCTTAGCAATGAATAAAGCTTAGTTTTGCTTAGTTCAATCTTACATTGTGTAAGTGTAAGGTGCTTGGATACCTAGTGGGATACCAAGAGCCCAGTAAGCTAGCAAGAAGATAGACCAACCGATTAACATCGCAATCGAGAATGGCATCATTAGAGAAGCTAGAGTACCGATACCTGTCGACTTAACATAGCGCTGACAGTAAACAACAACCAGTGGGAAGAACACCATTAGTGGAGAGATGATGTTAGACACTGAGTCACCTACACGGTAAGCCGCTTGAGATAGCTCAGGAGAGATACCCACAACCATTAGCATTGGAACTAGGATAGGACCAATCAGTGCCCACTTAGCTGAAGCAGAACCAACAAGAAGGTTAACTGCAGCCGTTAGTAGAATCATACCAACAACCGTTGCTTCACCTGGAAGGTCCATCGCTTTCAAGCCTTCAGCACCGTAAAGTGCCAGCATAGTACCGATGTTTGATTGAGCGAATGCAGATAGGAACTGAGCACAGAAGAACGACATTACAATGTATGCGCCCATCGTTGCCATCGTCTCAGACATTGCTTTGATAACATCATTACTATTCTTGAATGTACCCGCTACACGGCCGTAGACGATACCCGGAATAATAAACAGGATGAAGATCAGAGGAACGATAGACTTCATTACTGGTGCTGAGAACGCCGTTAATTCGCCTTCAGGTGAACGAAGTGCTGAGTTTTCAGGCATTAGAGCCGCGATAAGCAGACCAATACCGGCAACCATTGCCCAACCAGCGAATTTGAATGCTTTAGATTCAATGGCTGTGAACGTACCTAGATCAGGTGCTTGTTCTGCATCTTCATCTACAGGCGTATTAGCAAGACGAGGCTCGATAATTTTCTCTGTAACGTACCAACCAATTGCCACAATTAGAATTGAAGACAAACCAGTAAAGAAGATGTTCGCTAGAGGGTTGATCACATATGCAGGGTCAAGAACGTTTGCCGCTGTTTGAGTGAAACCAGCTAGTAGCGGATCAATACCTGAAGGGATAAAGTTCGCTGAGAAACCACCTGATACACCAGCAAACGCTGCTGCAATACCCGCTAGAGGGTGACGACCCGCAGCGTGGAAGATGATACCGCCAAGAGGGATTACTAGAACGTAACCTGCATCAGCTGCTGTGTGAGACACGATAGCAACAAGAATTAGCATTGGCGTTAGTAGCTTAGCTGGCGTGAAGTTAAGCATCTTCTTAAGGCCAGTCGTAATGAAGCCTGAAGAATCTGCAACGCCAACACCTAGCATAGCAACAAGTACGATGCCTAGAGGTGCGAAGCCTGTGAACGTGGTAACCATATTCGCTAGGAAGCTAGCAAGCGCTTCACCAGTTAGTAGGTTGTTTACTTCTAGAGCAGCACCCGTTTGAGGGTTGATAAGGTCGAATGAAAGGTTCGACAAAAGTGCAGATGCTACCCATACAATAACTAGAGCCCAGAAGAACAGGATTGCTGGATCTGGAATTTTGTTGCCGGCGCGTTCAATGAAGTTTAGAAAGCGGTCCATACCACTGATCTTCTCAGTCGATGGTGCTTTTTTTACGGCTTGGTTACTCATTGTAACTCCATATGTGATGTTGTTTTGTTTAGGCCTAATATAAGTTTTGACCACGGCCTATTGGTACAGCACATATTCTATTAAAGTCGTTGTTAAAAAGCACAAGATTCCACCTAATTTTCCATAAATGGAGACATATTTTGCAAAAATACCATACAACCACAACAATATAAAAACATAAAAAACACCATTCCATATACAGAGTTTTAACTAGCACGTAAACAATGTCCGAGGAGTGAAAATTATCAGTAAAAGGGGTAGCATGAGCCTTGGCATGCAGTAAACGTTTGCTTGAGGGTCAATCAAACTCACTGTATTTGGAAATCATAGTATGTAATTCGATAACTCGATTACTACCAAACCGGTCTTCCCATGAGCTTGTTATCTGAACGGTCTTCAGCGCTCCAGATAAACTGTTCGTCACTGTCCAATTAAGTTGATATTTAACATGCGAATGATCCATACCATCAACAATATCCGTAGCAAAATCCGCAGGCGTTATACTCGATAAAGCGGCAGATGCACCACGAGTTCTAAACCATTCCAGCTTATTTTCAGCCAAATGCAGAGCTTCTACACTATGAATAGCAAAGTCAGATTTTTGCTCAACATACGTTTGTAATTTAATTAGCCCTAGAGAACCAACACCGATCAACAAAAACGAAATAAGCACTTCGATTAGGCTAAAACCTTTCTGTTTACAAATCATTCCATGAACCTTTTTGCCATTGAATTTGCGTAAATTCTTTTCTTGAATTATCGACCACATCTTTATTAAATCTAAAATCCAGTGAATCAAAGAACACAGCGGCTTGGTTCGGTGCATCAAAGTACTGTCCGCCAGATACCGTAAATGCACCGTGTTGATAGTAAGAGGTGATAGTTCGGTAGCTTTCTTCAATAACACTCGGGACATGATTCAGATGAATATTGGCATCATAAGACACCCAATCGGCAGGGGTAGGTGAATAATCAACATTAAGGTGAAATAGTACACCTTTAAGATGATTTGAAGTCGCCCCTGTAGAAGGTTTTCCCATAACAGACATCAGCCCATCATGAATTAAAATTGTAACTCCATTAGTTGAGGCTGTAGCATCAACTAAATCATTGTATTGCGCTTTAGTGATTTCACAGCCTCCTTCAACCCATAAATGATGATTGCCTGCATTAATCAGTGTTGCCAGAACTTGCCCACAATTAGCTAGTATTTTGGGTGTCCCACTCCCATTAATCACCGAAAATGTCCCTTCATCTCTTATATCGTTATGCTTTTCAACTGGAACACCGAAAAAAGACTCAAAAGGTTGTACGCTTGAATCTAAGACAAAATCATTGCCATCTCCATTGGACAAATGATCATTACCTGTAACATTAGAGCAATCAGCCCCTGATGGATTTTGAAAACCGGCATATGGAGGTACACCATGTACCACCCCTTTATTATCCATAGATGAATAGTGATAGCGGCTACGATATCGAAGCGCAACACACTCCCAACCATCACTACTTAAAACACCAGGATCTGGTGTTGAAAATGTGGTACTTGAATGAAAATAAACATCGGCACTCGACTGTATAGCACCAGAACTAAGTGAACCTCCAAATACGATATTTTTCTTCAAATGAGAATGCCCACTCGCAGACGATATTTGATAACCTGTTAGAATTGCATTGAAAACAGGGGTGACTTGATTCTTCATTGAGCACACTGTAATTGTAGGAGGAAGATTCCCTTCATTTTTAAACTGAGTGAAACCACACTCTAGACCACCTTCAGCCTCCCATTGCTGCTTGCGCGCTTCGACCTCATTTTGAGATCTTTTTATTTGATAAAAAACTGAACGATAACTACCAAAAGTCAACATTAACGCCGTAACTAGTAATACACTTGTTGTAAGTAAAACAACCGCACCTTGTTGATTTTTATTCATCGCCAATTCCTATTTTTTACAATCACACTTGATGAATAATTAACGGACGTATCTCCTACTAATTCAGCAGAAATAGTAATGGTTGCCATGCCTGAACTAACACCTTGAGCTTCAACACTTGATTGATTGACATTGAAATCAATCACTCGTATTTGATTCGGCTCAAAAATTGAAGAACATCCACTAGTAGCCGCTGATACCGTTTTTACGATACTGGAGGGACTATCACAAACTTTGACTAAGCCGGAATCAAATACAAAAGCAACATTTCGAATCTCTGATTGATGAGCATATGCAAATGCGACCATTTTGGAGTCTGGTGATATATATAAGGTATTTGTGGCTCCTGATAATTTTAGAGACACACCAGTCCCTCCATCGTAGCCTGCTCGCTGGATATCCTCTTTAAAGTATTGAAGAGTGCCTGAAACTTGTTGTAATAATAGTAATTCTTTACTTCTCTCGGATGCGATGTTTTGTCCCGATATAAATACCGCCCCCACACTTCCAATAACTACAATTCCCAAAATAGAAGAGATCATTAATTCAACTAATGTTGCACCGAATTGCTGCCTCTTAAGTGCAGGTCTGATAACCATAAAAGTCTCCTCCCACACCACAGATTCTCATTCTTCCAGAAGTACTATATGTTATAAGCTTTAAAGGCTTAGAGTTCATATCAAATAAGAGATGCCCATCTTTAGCTTTACCGTTTACTCCACTAAATTTAATTTGTTCAGAACTGTAGTTAACGGTGAAATCTATGTTTCGAAATGAAACTCCTTCCATTGTAAGGATTGCCGTACCGGTATTCGGAACATCGAATTCAGTCAATTCAATTTTCCAATCACCGGTGTCATTTGAGTTACCATTCATTAGAAAATGAGCCCAAAGATCAGTATTTCTCATAACTGCCTCAGATTTCGCCTGCATCATAAAACCATTCAGCTCGGTAGCTAGCCGTTGCATTTTCACTGTTTCCGAGACCGAACTAAAACTCGGGGCAGCCGCAGCTATCAGTATCGACAGCACCGATACCGTTACTAACAGCTCTAATAAAGTAAACCCGCGAGTCATTTCCCAAATTCCTATGTAACTCAATGCGCAACTGCATTTAATCTTGCACCGATGCTACCACCAGAGAAAAATGGGCAGAGATATGAAAGGAAACTACTCGCGATGATTCGAAGAAATATATGCAACAACAACAACTTAAGCATTAGAGGAATGACATTGATCGAATTATTGATCGCTGTCGCCATCGTGGGGATACTCGGCGCCATTGCGTATCCAAGTTATACCAACCATGTTATCAAGGCACATCGAGTTACAGCGATGGCCGACTTAACCAAGATGCAACTGGAGATAGAAACTCTATACACAGGGAACTATGCGTCGGCAGCGGAGAATATTATTTCAGGAGGGACATGCTTGTTTTGCGATACCGATACTAGCCGATACACGCTAACGATCTCTGCGAGTAGCACCACCTATTCAATTCAAGCGGAACCGCTTTCGCAGCAAGTAAATGATGAATGTTTTGACTCGAATACCGATAAGTTGGAATTGCACCACTCGGGCATTTCGGAGCCAGAAACGTGTTGGAAGTAACAAGAGCAACCACCAAAGGGCTCTAGAATTTATCTGATAAATCTCGACTTTTTCTTCTCGAGCTTCTTTTTCCCTGATCTACAGATACAAAAAAGCCTGCTAAACGAGCAGGCTTTTCCAACTTTATCAATAACTTAAATCATTAAAAACTCAAGGCATCAATAACCTAAGACATCAATAAATTGATTACTTAGTTAGGTCATCGAAGAAGTTTTTAACGCCGCTAAAGAAACCTTCAGACTTTGGCTTATGCTTGCTTGCCGCTTCACCACCACAGGTTTCTTCGAATTCACGCAGTAATTCTTTCTGGCGAGCGCTTAGCTTAACTGGAGTCTCAACCACTAGCTTAACGATTAGATCACCCACACCGCCACCACGAACGCCTTTCACGCCCTTGCCACGCATACGGAACATACGGCCCGTTTGTGTCTCTTCTGGTACCTTAAGGTTTACACGACCATCCAGTGTTGGAACTTCAACTTCACCGCCTAGAGCAGCCATAGAGAAGCTTACTGGTACTTCGCAGTAAAGGTTGTTGCCGTCACGTTCGAAGATGTTGTGCTCTTTTACGTGTACTTGTACGTACAGATCGCCAGCTGGAGCGCCTTGCTCTCCCGCTTCGCCTTCGCCTGATAGACGAATACGATCGCCAGTATCAACACCAGCAGGGATCTTAACGTTAAGTGTTTTCGTCTTCTGTTTGCGACCTTGACCATGACATGAGTTACATGGGTCTTTGATGATCTTGCCTTTACCGTTACAAGTAGGACAAGTCTGTTGAACCGCAAAGAAACCTTGGCGCATTTGTACTTGGCCGTGGCCATGACAAGTGCCACACGTTTGTGCAGAAGAACCCGCTTTCGCGCCGCTGCCGTCACAAGTATCACACTCTACAAGTGTTGGTACTTCGATTTCTTTAGAAACACCACGAACCGCTTCTTCTAGAGAAAGTTCCATGTTGTAACGTAGATCTGAACCACGTTGTGCACGCTGTTGACCGCCACCACGACGACCGCCGCCGAAGATGTCGCCAAATACGTCACCGAAGATATCGCCGAAGTCACCTTGGCCACCGCCGCCGAAACCACCGCCGCCGCCCATGCCACCTTGTTCAAAGGCTGCATGACCGTATTGGTCGTAAGCTGCTTTCTTTTGAGAATCGGTTAGGATCTCGTACGCTACTTTTACTTCTTTAAACTTATCTGCTGCGGTCTCATCACCCTGGTTACGGTCCGGGTGGAATTTCATCGCTAAGCGTTTGTACGCTTTTTTAATATCGCGCTCTGATGCATCGCGGCTTACGCCTAATACTTCGTAAAAATCACGTTTTGACATGTTCTAGGTCACCAAAATAATTGCTACTACCGAATGATCACTTCAGTAGTCTGTGTATCAATCTAGATAAAAGTTCTGCCGGCTGAAATGCCGAATAAAGCTATTATCTAGATCGACAAGTCTAAATACAAATTTACGGGCGTGAGAGTTACCTCTGACGCCCGCAATAATAAGTCTTTGAGACAAATTTCTAAGCAGATAGCTTGAGTCCTAAGTGGAAGCGCGGAGCCTACGTTAGTAGGTGGACACTTCCGATAACGAAATCAGGCTACTCTGCGACGAAATTATTTTTTGTCTTCTTTAACTTCTTCAAACTCAGCGTCTACAACATCGTCGTCTTGCTTAGGTTGTTCACCAGCGTCAGCACCAGCTTGTTCAGCTTGAGCTTTCTGTTGAGCAATTTCCATTAGCTTTTGAGCTGCTTGCATCAGTTCTTGAACTTTAGCGTCGATAGCTTCTTTATCGTTACCAGACTTAACTTCTTCTAGTGCAGTGATAGCCGCTTCGATTTTAGCTTTCTCGTCTGCAGGTAGAGCTTCACCAGCTTCTTCTACTTGCTTCTTAGTGCCGTGAATCATTTGGTCAGCTTGGTTACGTGCAGTTACTAGCTCTTCGAACTTTTTGTCCGCTTCTTTGTTAGCTTCTGCTTCTTGTACCATTGCTTCGATCTCTTCCTCAGACAGGCCGCCTGATGCTTGGATAGTGATCTTCTGCTCTTTACCTGTTGCTTTATCTTTAGCAGATACGTTCAGGATACCATCAGCATCTAGGTCGAATGTTACTTCGATTTGTGGCATGCCACGTGGTGCTGGTTGGATACCTTCTAGGTTAAACTGACCAAGAGACTTGTTGTAAGTCGCTTGCTTACGCTCACCTTGAAGAACGTGGATAGTTACTGCGTTTTGGTTGTCTTCAGCTGTAGAGAACACTTGATCCGCTTTAGTAGGGATAGTTGTGTTTTTCTCGATAAGCTTAGTCATCACGCCGCCCATCGTTTCGATACCGAAAGATAGAGGAGTAACGTCTAGTAGTAGAACGTCTTTAACGTCACCCGCTAGTACACCACCTTGAACAGCAGCACCCATTGCAACAGCTTCGTCAGGGTTCACGTCTTTACGTGGCTCTTTACCGAAGAATTCAGTTACTTTAGCTTGAACCATAGGCATACGAGTTTGACCACCAACTAGGATAACGTCAGTGATTTCGCCTACAGATAGGTCAGCATCCGCTAGAGCAACTTTTAGTGGCTCAAGAGAACGTTGAACTAGGTCTTCAACTAGAGACTCAAGCTTCGCACGAGTCACTTTGATGTTCATGTGCTTAGGACCAGTCGCATCAGCAGTAACGTAAGGTAGGTTTACGTCAGTTTGAGTAGTAGAAGAAAGCTCGATTTTCGCTTTTTCTGCTGCTTCTTTAACACGCTGCATTGCTAGTGGATCAGCTTTAAGGTCGATACCTTGCTCTTTCTTGAACTCATCTACTAGGTAGTTGATCATGCGGTTATCGAAATCTTCACCACCAAGGTGAGTGTCACCGTTAGTTGAAAGAACTTCGAAAGTCTTCTCGCCTTCTACTTCATCGATTTCGATGATAGAGATATCGAATGTACCACCACCAAGGTCGTATACAGCGATAGTGCGATCACCACCTTGCTTGTCTAGGCCGTAAGCTAGAGCAGCAGCAGTTGGTTCGTTGATGATACGTTTAACATCTAGACCAGCGATACGGCCAGCATCTTTCGTTGCTTGACGTTGAGCATCGTTGAAGTAAGCAGGAACAGTTACTACTGCGCCAGTTACTTCTTCGCCTAGGAAGTCTTCAGCTGTTTTCTTCATTTTCTTAAGAACTTCAGCAGATACTTGAGGAGCAGCCATTTTTTGGCCTTGCGCTTCAACCCATGCATCACCGTTGTCAGCCTTAACAATGTTGAAAGGCATGATTTCGATATCGCGTTGAACTTCTTCATCTTCAAAACGACGACCGATTAGACGCTTAATTGCGTATAGCGTGTTTTGAGGGTTAGTAACTGCTTGACGTTTCGCAGGTTGACCAACTAGCGTCTCGCCGTCAGTGTATGCGATTACCGATGCTGTTGTGCGTTCGCCTTCAGCATTTTCTAGTACGCGTGGTTTGTCGCCGTCTAAAACAGCAACACAAGAGTTAGTAGTACCTAAATCAATACCAATGATTCGACCCATCAGGCTATCTCCGAAATATAATCTATATTAGTTTTTTGCTATACCCACATATGTGGGGGGCGGTAATCAGGGATTCAACCCTAATACACAAAATTAAAGTGCAAATGTAATTTGCTTTCGTATGCACCATAGATAAGGGCTGCAAACTGGTTTTCAAGGGAATAAGTAAAAAAAATCTATTTTTTCCCGTATCTTTTTACATAAAGGTAAAAAGTGACCGATCCCTTGCCAATTAAGGCTCCAATATTGAGAAACTCTCGCATTTGTCGCCACATTGAAACCTCAACCCTATTCCAGATGCCATAAAAAAAGACCTTCATGTGGAAGGTCTTTTTCAAATAGATATTAATCAGTTAAATATTGTTCAAATGGTGACTGATTCAGCCATATTATTGGTTGAGCACTAACTGGTAGAAGCTCGCTTGAGTGTAATCACCCGCTTCCATACCACGCCATTCACAGGCTGAGCTCGACTTCTTAGTGTTGCATTGATTGTATGCGCCCGCCTTGAAGTACATCCAGTCCTGTCCATAACCAAGGTCGATATCATGCCCCTGATACTTACCCTTAGCCAAATCAACATCATACGTCTTCACAATAGGATCGGCTGAGTTTGGATTCTTAGTAAAGGTTAAGTGCATGATGTTATCTTTGATATTCACATCGTATGAGAACACTTCACCTAGCTTGATGCCATCAGCAGGGTCCGAGCTGCCTTTTTTCAGATTGTATTGACCAAATACATCATGGCGAATGTCTTTACGAAGTTTCTTTCCGTTTTCATCCTTCGCGTTTTTCATCTCTGTCGGCGGGTTTAACTCATAGTTCCACGTTAACGAACCATGCTCATGTTCTGGCAACTTGCGGTAAACAATTTTCAGAGGTTCATTATCCGACCCATGGATTTGACCAATAACCACAGAGAATGCACCGGTTTTCTTATAGTTACCGCTGGTGCTCACCTGATCAACAGAAAGTGTTGCCGTCATCTGGCCACCGATAGAGCCAAACTCTTCCGCGTTCTTATGGCTTGAAATCGCGAAGTTGTTGCTCGGCGCAGAGTAGCTATCCGCTAGCATCGCTCTTAGCTCACTACGCGTGTTTTTACTGTTTGGCGTCGTTGGAGCTGTATTCGGAGCCACAAACACCATCGCACCAGACTCGGCATCCGTGTAGAACCATTTAGGGTGAACGTAAGGCGTGTCTACATTCGACAGTTCCTTTTTACCAATCTCCAGCGTTTTACCTTTTCTAGACCCTTCAGTCGTCAGCTCCGGTAAGTTAATTTTCCATTTAGATAAATCGAAGTTTTGTGCTGGTGCTTTTGCAGGGTCAAGATTGAACTGTTGACCAATATCGTGATTAGAAGCAAGAGCGGGAGCGGCTAAAAGGCTGGCAGTCAGTAGGCTAAGGTAAGACAGCTTCATTATTGGGTTTCCTTTATGTCGTCATAATGTAGGTTGTCAGAACAATATAATAATATTGTATTATTATATGTGATCTATATTAAAGATTGAAAACTGATGACCCATTCAGCGCGAGTAAAAAGAAAAAATGAGACTTAACACCAATCAAAGATCTTTTTAGCTAAGTTATCAGATAGCCCAAAGCACTTATCATCAGAAACAAAAAAGCCCCGCTCTCATTGAGCGGGGCTTCTAATTATCGAATCTTAATTAAGAATTATGCTTCTGCTTTCTTTAGCTCAGCTTCTTCGTTAGCTTCAACGCCAATTTCGTTTTCAGATTTAGCAACGATAGTGTTCACCGCTGTGTCACCCACTACGTTTGAAGAAGTACAGAACATGTCACAGATACGGTCAACAGCAGCAACAATCGCTAGACCTTCTGGTGGTAAACCTAGTTGGTGCAATAGAACACCTACCATCACAACACCGCCACCAGGAACACCACCAGCACCGATAGACAGTAGCAGGATAGTTATACCAAGAGTGAAGATATCAGCAGTATTGATTGGCTGACCAAACGCGTTTGCTACGAACATAGTTGCGAGTGCAATGTAGATAGATACACCAGACATGTTCATTGTTGCACCCAGTGGTACACCGAAACCTGCTACTGACTTAGATACGTTTAGTTTGTCAGTAAGAGTACGCATTGTTACTGGGATTGTTGCGTTCGAACTTGCTGTAGATAGTGAGAATAGAACTTGCTCACGAGTTGCACGTAGGAACTGCTTTGGAGAAATACCAGTGAATGAACCAACCATCATTGGATAGAAGAAGAAAATCCAGAACACAAGCATTGCAACCACAAGCGCCACATAGCCAGCAACTGACATTAGCGTGTCTGCATCCAGTGTTGCGCCCAGTTGAATCATCAGAGCAAATACACCGTAAGGCGCCAAGCTCATTACTAGGCCGATAAGCTTCATCATGATTTCGTTAGCCATCTTGAATGTCTTGATAGCTGGGCCACCACGAGAATCAAGCGCTTGAATAGCAAGACCTGTCAAAATTGCCATGAAGATGATTTGTAGCATGTCGCCGCTTGCGAACGCTTCTACAGGGTTGCTAGGAACGATGTTAACAACAAGAGAGAAGATGTCTGGTGTTTCAGTTGTTGTAAGCGCAATTGTCTCAGAAACCGTACCCGCAAGGTTCGCACCTGCACCTGGTTGGAAAATAAGACCAATCGTTAGCGCTGCTGAAATCGCGATGATGGTGTTAATAATGTAAAGACCAAAGGTTTTACCACCAAGACGACCAAATGAACGAATATCTTTTAGCTCAACGATACCGCAAACAATAGATACGTATACAAGAGGTACTACAAGCAACTTGATAAGTGATACGAACATACCACCAGCACCTTCAGCTGCGCCGAGTAGGTACGTATCAAAAATAGCAATGCCGCTGAATAGGTACTGAATAGCAGTACCAATAATAAGGCCGGCAAACAAGCCTACAAAAATCTTACTTGAGAGCGATTTATCCATCGTTCTTCTCCAGTTTGTTGTGTTTAAAAATTGTACTTTTATAGTTATATATGCGACCCAAATCGCTATATTGCAGTGGATTTTACATACAAAGGTAACAATTAAAAGCATTTATTTACAAAAACATTACAAGTGTGACATCAAAACATTTCTTCATTAACAACCAGTTTCATAATATAAAACTCTAAATTACTGTTCTGGATAAAATAAAAAGAACGACATTCTTAATGCGATTTTGGTGACTATTCACGTGGACTCTCAGGCTATAGACATAAAAAAAGAGAGGCATATGCCTCTCTTTTCATTTCACGTAAACCAGTGATTTATTTTGCCGCCACGACTTATTCAGTCAATGCGCCAGTCAATCAGTTGGTAACGTAATAAGTCATTACTTAGCAACCATAACCATCGCTGGGCGAACCACACGACCGTTTAGTTCGTAGCCTTTTTGCATCACAAACATAACCGTGTTTGACTCGTGGTCTGGGCTTTCTTGGATAGACATTGCTTGGTGGAATTCAGGGTTGAACGCTTCACCTTCAGGGTTGATCTCTTTAAGACCAAACTTAGCAACTGTATCTACGAACGTCTTGTGCGTTAGCTCAACACCTTCAAACAGTGGCTTAACCACCTCGTTTTCAGCGTCTGCCGCTTGCATTGCACGCTCTAGGTTGTCGATTACAGGAAGCAGACCTTCAGCAAACTTGTTCAAAGCGAATTTACGCGCTTTATCAATTTCTTGTTCGCTACGGCGACGCATGTTTTCAACTTCAGCTTTCGCGCGAAGAACAGAATCTTGCTGCTCTTTCACTTTAGATTCGCTAGAAAGCAGGGCAGCTTCCAGTTGAGCGATTTTTGCTTCCTGCTCATCAGCAGCGTCTTCATTCAGCTCAGCTTCTTCAACTTTCTCAGCTTCAGCGATGATCTGATCTAGCTCTTCTTCGGTTACTTTGTTTTCTTCGTTGCTCATGATATCTCCAGAATTCGTTTTCAATGCAAGTGACAGGCGTGTTTGCGCCCCAAATTGATATAAAACACTCGCATAGACGTTCAACTTGCCTTTATTATGGGGATGAAGAATTTTGATTCAAGCCTAATTCGTTTGGAAACGTTATGAAAAAGCCATTTGAAGTCATCGCCATTATTGGTAAACCTCGAGATCAGCAAGCAATTCAGACTCATAGAGAGCTCTATCAGTGGTTAAGTGCTGAGGGTTATCAAGTGTTTGTTGATGACAGACTCGCCACTATTTTAGACGACATCCCAAAAGAACATTTTTCTAGCCTGATTGAATTAGGTAAACGCGCCGATCTCGCCATTGTGGTCGGCGGCGACGGAAATATGCTCGGTGCCGCTCGAATCTTGTCACGTTTCGACATTTCAGTGATTGGTGTTAACCGAGGCAACCTTGGTTTCCTAACCGATCTCAACCCTGAAAACTTCCAGAGCGCGTTGACTGATGTTCTCAAAGGCGAGTTCATGGAAGAAGAGCGCTTCTTACTTGAAACGGAAATTCATCGTCACGGCCAGATAAAAAGCCACAATGCGGCACTTAATGAGGCAGTACTGCACCCCGGACAAGTGGCGCACATGATCGAGTTCGAAGTGTATATCGATGATAGCTTCGCCTTCTCACAGCGCTCTGATGGCTTAATCGTCTCAACACCGACAGGTTCTACCGCTTATTCGCTTTCTGGCGGCGGCCCTATCCTGTCATCAAGCCTAAATGCTATCTCACTAGTGCCAATGTTCCCGCACACCCTTTCAAGCCGCCCACTTGTGGTGGATGGAAAGCGTCGTATCAAGCTTATCGTATCGCCTGATAACCGCGGTACACAGGAAGTCAGCTGCGATGGCCAAATCTCGCTACCGGTTTCTCCTGGCGATGAGATCCATATTTACCAAAGCCCGAATGTACTCAAGCTGATCCACCCTAAAGACTACAACTACTACCATGTTCTACGTAACAAACTAGGCTGGTCGAGTAAGCTGTTCTAAAAGAATAAACGCTCCAGTGGTAACCGAAAATTTGAAAGGCTGACGACATTCGTCAGCCTTTTTCATTACCAGTAAAAAGCCCGCCAACTCTCTCTTCGTCTCAATGATTCACACCGTCATTCCCAAGAAGGAGGAACGACTGAGTTGGGAATCTATAGCGGTTTCAGTGATCTACGAACAACCTCAATTCTGATAACAGTCACAAAAAAATTTCACCCACCGACTTTACTGTATAAAGAAACAGTATATACTGAGCTTATATACAGTATTGTTCAGTTATACAGGTAAATAAAAATGCTGGCTCATCTAAGTGTTAATAATTTCGCTATTGTTAAGTCTTTACAGCTAGAACTCTCTAAAGGCATGACAACAATCACCGGAGAAACTGGTGCGGGTAAATCTATCGCTATCGATGCTTTAGGCTTATGTCTTGGGGGAAGATCCGATGCAGGAATGGTTCGACAAGGTGAAGAAAAAACCGAAGTCAGTGCCGCTTTTTTACTTGAGAACAATCTGCATGCTACCCGCTGGTTAGAAGACAACGAGCTGCTTGATGGCGGTGAATGCATATTACGTAGAACCATCTCTAAAGAAGGTCGTTCTCGCGCATTCATTAACGGCAGTCCTGTCCCTCTTTCACAGTTGAAATCGCTTGGGCAGCTGTTGATCAACATTCATGGTCAACATGCGCATCATCAGTTGATGAAGAGCGATTACCAAATGGCCATGCTTGATCAATACGCAGGCCACTTGAACCTGTTGAAATCGACACGTAATGCTTACCAAGCCTGGCGACAAGCCGATAACCACTTGAAAGAGTTACGTGAAAATAGCCAGCAAAATCAAGCTCAAAAACAACTTCTTGAATACCAAATCAAAGAGTTAAATGAGCTGTCTATTGGGGAGGAAGAATATGAAGACCTCGAACAAGAGCATAAGCGCCTCTCCAATAGCGGAGAACTGGCCACAACCTGTCAGCAAGCTATCGAGCTTATTTATGAAGGCGAAGAAGTTAATGCGCTTGGTATTCTGCAATCGGCCAATAACTCCTTAATTCAGCTAGCTGAGCTAGATGAAAGATTAGCCGAGTTACCAAACTTGCTTTCCGAAGCCATTATTCAGATTGAAGAAACCAACAACGAGTTAAGAACATACCTAGACAGCATTGATGTTGATCCCGGTCGTATGGCTTACGTTGAGGAGCGTTTCTCTAAAGTGATGTCGATGTCTCGTAAACACCACGTGTTACCTGAAGAGCTGTATAAGCACCATCAAGACTTACTACAACAAGTTGAAGCGCTTGATTGCTCTGATGAAAAATTAGAAGAACTGGCAAACGAGGTGGAAAACCAATACCAATCGTTCGTTGCTAAATCAGAGAAGCTTCATAAATCTCGAACTCGTTACGCAAAAGAGCTCAACAAGCTGATCACGCAAAGCATGCACGAACTGAGCATGGAAAAAGCGCAGTTTGCCATTGAAGTGAACAACACCAACACACACCCTTCTCCATTGGGTATGGATAACGTGACCTTCATTGTTTCGACCAACCCAGGCCAACCGATGCAGCCGATTGCGAAAGTGGCCTCTGGTGGTGAGTTATCACGAATCTCATTAGCGATTCAGGTGATCACAGCGCAAAAAGTGGATACACCAAGCCTGATTTTCGATGAAGTCGATGTGGGTATCAGTGGACCAACCGCTGCGGTTGTCGGAAAAATGCTACGTAAGCTGGGCGAATCGACACAAGTTATGTGCGTGACTCACTTACCTCAAGTTGCCGGTTGCGGTCACCAACAACTTTTTGTAGCGAAGAACACTAAATCAGGTAAAACCGAGACTCAAATGCACACGCTTGATGAGCAACAACGCGTTTCAGAGCTTGCTCGACTGCTTGGTGGCAGCCAGATTACCGAATCGACGCTTGCCAACGCAAAAGAGTTATTAATCGCAGCTTAGGTTACATATTCGGCAACTTTCTGATAATTTACCGAAAATTCTTGGCAATTTTGCAACTTAATTCAAAATTGCCAGTCATAACAAGCTCAAAGCGCAAGGAGCTTTTTACTTCTTGCTGGAGCTTGTTTATTATCAGGCAGTATTTTAGCGAAGAAAGATCTCAAACTATGCGAATTAAAAAGTGGTTAGTTGCAGTTCCACTTGCACTAACAATGTTGACCGGTTGCTCTCTATTAGAGAAGTTGGTTTATCGAATTGACATCAATCAGGGTAACTATGTTGAACAGGAAGCTGTCGATCAGCTCAAGTTTGGCATGACAAAAACACAAGTTCGTTACGTTATGGGCTCACCTATGCTTATCGAAAATGGCTACCCAGATACGTGGTACTACATTTACCACCACACAAAAGGCCATGAAGACTCGATTCAAAAAAATCTTGTTGTTAACTTTGATGCAACAGGCACCTTAGTGACGATCAATGGTGATTTTGAAGCCAGTGATGAATTCTTCGAAAGCCTTCGCTAGCTTTCAACTAACAAAGCTTTCCAGTCAAAAGCAAGAATCGCAAAAGCCTGCTCATATGAGCAGGCTTTTTAATATCTGCTAACAAATGAGACTGTAGACTGTATTGTCTAACAAACAGATGAAAAAAAGCTCGCTAATGCGAGCTTCTTTATCATTCAAATTTGTTTGGTATTACGATTTAGCCGCCGCTTTCGCTTGTTCAGCACGCTTACGGCGAATTTCTTTTGGATCGGCTAACAGTGCTCGATAAATTTCGATACGATCTTTATCTCGAACGGTTGCATCTAACTTAACGTTGCGGCTGTATACGCCAACTTTATTTTTCGCCAAGTCGATTTCTGGATACAACTCTAAAACACCAGACTGCGCAATAATCTCTTCAACGGTCGCGTTCTTATTTACCACTAAGGTAAATACACGCTGCTCATGTGGAAGCGCAAACACAACTTCTACGTGGATCATATCTGATTCAATAGTCATGGCTTAGTAAACCTGTTTCGCTCGTTGAGTAAAAGCACTGACCATATTGCTTGTCAGTTCATTGAAAATCTTGCCAAATGCCATTTCAATCATTCGACTAGAAAATTCAAACTCTAGTTTAAGTTCAACCTTACATGCTTGGTCGTCTAGAGGAGTGAAATACCAGCCCCCCTCCAGCTTCTTAAACGGGCCATCTACCAGCTCCATTAGAATTTCAGCACCATCCGCCATTCGATTCGACGTAGTGAATGTTTTACTGATACCAGCTTTAGAGACATCAACCGAAGCCACCATCGCGGAATCTGAAGATTCGATCACACGAGAACCAGAACATCCTGGCAAAAACTCAGGATAACGAGCAACATCATTGACCAAGCTGAACATCTGGTCGGCACTAAAAGACACTAATGCTGAACGAGTAACCTTTGGCATATAGACTCCTGTTAAAGACAGCGTTACATTAACACAAACTGCAATTTTAATTGTATTGGGCCAGAGCGCAAATAAAAAGGATTCCCCATCTAGGGCGCATTCCGTATAATGAGGCCATTATGGCAAAGAATAAATCAAAATCAAAAGCCGGTAGTAATACCATTGCGCTTAATAAGAAAGCTCGCCACGAATATTTCATCGATGATGAGATAGAAGCGGGGCTTGAGCTACAAGGCTGGGAAGTAAAATCCCTACGTGAAGGCAAAACCAATATCGCAGAAAGCTACGTATACATCCGAGATGGCGAAGCATTCATCAGTGGTATGACGATTACTCCGCTAACTCAAGCGAGTACTCATATCGTGGCGAACCCAACACGTATCCGTAAACTATTAATGTCGAGAAAAGAACTCGACAACCTTATCGGTCGTATTAACCGTGAAGGCATGACGCTTGTCGCAACCGCACTTTACTGGTCTCGCTCTTGGGCGAAGATTAAAGTTGGCGTAGCGAAAGGTAAAAAGCTGCACGATAAACGTACTGATATGAAAGAAAAAGATTGGGCGAGAGATAAAGCACGAATTATGAAGAGTAATTTGCGTTAATTTTAAGCACTTAAACGCACAGTGCTAGACAGGGTAAGCTTTTCTGGTACTATGCAAATAACACTTGGGGCTGATTTAGGATTCGACAGGAATTTTGAAGTCTGAGGTGCATGCCGTGGGGCGGTTGGCCACGTTAAAAGCCGCAAAAAAATAGTCGCAAACGACGAAAACTACGCACTAGCAGCTTAATAACCTGCTCAGAGCTCTCTTACCCTAGCTTCCGCTCGTAAGACGGGGACCAATAAGAGATCAAACCCAAACTAGCTAGCGTGGCTTCTCCCACCTGAGAGGAAAAGCGCGAATTATAATTCAGGTTAGCCTTTAACTAGCGTGTCGGTTCGCAGGTTGCTGGTGAAATTAAAGATCGACTAAGCATGTAGTACCAATGATGAATGATTTTTGGACGCGGGTTCAACTCCCGCCAGCTCCACCAAACGTTTGGAAACAGCGTATTTTCAATGGGTTAACGCCTTTTGGGAATGCGCTGTTTTTGTATTAGTGCCTCACAAAAATGCCACAGGTTATTTTAACTAATAGTCTTCATCCACTCCTTCGCTACATCAATTTGCTCTAACAATGGTTGCATCAACCAATCAATACTCGAAAAATAAGTAGTTCGAACAAGACCTGATTGAAAAAGTGCGGTAATAACTAGTATCACCGTAAGTCTCCTCATCCAAACAGCATTACTCTCAGCTCTGTCTTCTCGTGCTTTTTCTTCCTTTAGATGCTCTAACGTTACTAGTAACTTGCCTTTAGCAATAAAATTAAAGCTATCTTTAGCCCTCAACTCCCCAGACTCTACAAGCGATTCAAGTATACGTTGGATTCTATCGACCCTGACCTTACGCTTACTGTTAAAGATAGACATGTATCCGTACAACTCATCACTAACTGCTCGAGCTGATAGTTCTTTATGTGGGTTGTCTTCTGTCATTCTATCAAGCGTTTCAAGTACCTTGATTCTATTCGGTCTTTTCAGCGGTTTCTTACTATGGAAAAACTTAGGGACACGGTACTTAGCTAGTGCATAGAATGATGCTAACTTGTAATACCTAGTACATTCATACCATAAGAACTCTCGCTTCGTGTAATAAGTATGGTCAACCAAACCATGGTAATGCTTAATCTCAAACACAAGAGAACTCAGTTCATCCAGACTAAACTCAACTGGTACGTTGTACTCTTGGTCTTCCTCACTCCACGCTAATACATGTAAGGAATTATCATCAACACTATCCCCAATGTAATTAACTTCCCCTTGCTTTATACGAACAGAGTAACAGTCTACCTCTGCTCCCTCACTGCCGCTTCTCGGTACTAGCCTAAGTTTTGGTACTTCAAGCACGCTCTTGAGCTTTGTGATAAACAACTTGTCCAGCATTGAACTATCCCTAGTCTTTGATACTCAAGGCATTATACCATCATTGCCCATCAAGTAATCTATACAGCGTAGCCCTACCTATCCCTAATTCTTTAGCTGCCTGAGCTTTAGGTACACCGTTATCCAATAGCTTCTGCACATCCTCTTTCGTCACCTGTGCTTTCGGTCTACCTATGTGTTTACCAGCTGCCTTCGCTGCTGCTATCCCCTCAGCCTGACGCTCTTTAATCAATTCCCTTTCCATCTGTGCCACTGCTGCGAGTATCCCTAGTACACCTTTCTGCGCTGCACTCATTACACCATCGAATCTCATTCCTTCCTTGTGGAACTGTACCGATACACCTTTCTGGTTCATCTGCTCCACCAGCCCTACAGCATCACCTGCACCGCTACGACAGATACGGTCTAGGCTGTGAACATGCAGCACATCACCATCCCTGACATAATCCAAGCACGCCTGTAGCTGTGGTCTGTCTACTGTCTTAGCTGATACCTTTTCCTCGAACACCTTATCCAGTTTCACATCTGCTAACTGTCTGCTGGTGGACTGCTCTGCTGTACTAACTCGAATGTAACCTACGTTCGCCATGCTTACTCCTAGTGTCTCAAAACCTCTTAACACTTACAGGATTACATGTATCAAAACTCTAAGTCAATGCTTTTGAGACAACCTTAGATACAGTCTCATAAAGTATAGTTTTTTATATATCCAGAGTCGCTCTATGAAACTTACCGCACTGCTTAAAAAGCACCTGAGCTAGGACTTTTTACCTCTAAATAAAACCAGGCAATAACAAGTTAAAAATAAAAACCATCATGCCACGCAAAAACAAGAACATAACACCACCAAACAAGCCAAAAACCAACTTAAAATTGACATTATATGCTTAATTAGTGATATTTTATGCCAATCTTAATTATAGCTAAAAACTGACAATGAGCACGACAACCACAACATCGGATACCATCCAAAATAAGACATGGAAAATGCCAGATACTCTGGTGCTAATTTTCTTTATCGCGTTGCTTGCGACTGCAATGACATATGTCATACCTGCAGGCATGTTTGAAACACAAGACATCAGCTATGTTTCTGATGGTGCAGAGAAAACTCGTACCGTTCTAGATCCAGCTTCATTTGCCTATCACACCGACCCCCAAGGCAACCCGATTTACAATACTGTCGGACTATTCGCCAGCGGTGGTGATATCGGCTTAATGAACTTCGTATTTGAAGGTTTAGTGTCTGGATCTAAGTGGGGTTCAGCAATCGGCGTTATCATGTTTATGCTTGTGATTGGCGGTGCTTTCGGCATTGTGATGCGCACAGGTACTATTGATAACGGTATCTTGCGTCTCATAGACAAAACCAAGGGCAGTCAATCTCTTTTCATTCCAGTATTATTTGCACTGTTCTCGCTCGGTGGGGCTGTATTTGGTATGGGTGAAGAAGCCGTCGCCTTTGCCATTATTATCGTGCCGCTAATGGTACGTATTGGCTATGATGGTATTACTACGGTAATGGTGACGTACGTAGCGACTCAGATTGGTTTTGCTGCTTCTTGGATGAACCCATTTTCTGTTGCTGTTGCCCAAGGCATTGCTGGTGTACCTGTCTTATCTGGGGCATCGGTGCGTATCGCTCTATGGGTTTTCTTCACCGCGCTCGGCATCGCTTTTACGATGTGGTATGCGAATTCGGTAAAGAAAGACCCTTCGAAATCTTACAGTAAAGCTGGTGATGTTTACTTCAAGAAGCAACAAGGAGACTTGACTCAATCACGTTGGAATATCGGCGATACGTTGGTGATTCTCACCGTGATAGCGAGCATGACCTGGGTTATTTGGGGTGTAGTGGTTCACGCATGGTACATTCCTGAAATTGCCTCTCAGTTTTTCACTATGGGATTTGTTGCTGGCTTAATCGGTGTTATTTTCCGATTAAATGATATGACCATCAACGACATGGCCGATTCATTTAAGGAAGGCGCAAGTGTGATGCTAGCGCCCGCTATTCTTGTGGGTAGTGCTAAAGGTATCTTGCTGATTTTAGGCGGCGGCAGCGATGCAACCGAGCCAAGCGTACTGAATTCAATCTTAAGCAGTGCGGGCGGTGTGATTAGTGCATTGCCAGAAGCGATGGCTGCTTGGCTGATGTTCGCCTTCCAAGCTATTTTCAACTTCTTTGTAACGTCAGGATCAGGGCAGGCAGCTCTAACGATGCCATTAATGGCGCCACTCGCCGATTTAGCAGGTGTGACTCGTCAAGTCGCGGTTTTAGCATTCCAGCTAGGTGATGGCTTTACCAATATCATCGTCCCAACATCAGCTTCTTTGATGGCAACACTAGGTGTATGCCGCATTGACTGGGGTGATTGGGCAAAATTCTGCTGGCGCTTTATCGTGCTGCTATTCTGCTTGTCGAGCGTTATTATTGTTGCGGCTCACCTGCTGGGTTTTGCATAACAGCGCCTTTCAATATTTACGTGTATCTCAATGGGCAGTTTACTGCCCATTTTTAATCACAGCTTTCAATAACAATCATCCAACACAGACTCAGAATAGATTGTGAACCAGAGACAAAGGAAACTAGTGTGAGAAAAACTACTTATACCAATGATGTTCTAAATGGACACCCTGTAATATCTCAACTCAATGTTGATGACTTACCGATGGGATGCCATCGTTTCTGGTTTGAGGCACAAACTAACGGTGTTGGTCAAAATCATCATTTACCTGTGGTCGTCTATCGCGGTGAGCAAAGTCAAAATGCTCGCAAAATAATGGTAACGGCAGGCGTTCATGGTGATGAATTAAATGGAGTTATTACCGCACAGAAGGTCATTCAAAAGCTCGTAAACGAGGAGATACACGGCACAGTCATCATTATTCCGATGATTAATGTGTCAGGTATGTTGATGCACAGCCGAGATTTTATTTCATCGGATCCGGATGCATCCCCAGCAAACCTTAACCGTATATTCCCTGGAAACCCGAACGGTGATGCCTCACAACGTTTTACACATTCAATTTGGCAGAACCTACTCAGCCATAATGCGGATCTTGCTATCGATCTGCATACTCAAACTCGCGGAGCAGAGTATCCTTTGTATGTCTTTGCCGATTATCGAATCCCCGCAGCAATCAAAATGGCTCGATTGATCAATCCTGACTGTATTTTTGATGATCCAGGTGATGATGGCGTTTTAGAAACGCAGCTCAATAAAAGTGGTACGCCCGCTATCACCGTCGAGGTTGGTTCTGGAAAGGTTTTACAACCCGACCTCATTGAGCGTTCAGTGAATGGCGTGATGAATATCCTGCACTCGGAAAATATCATCTCTACAAAGATAGATCAGCCTCACTATGCCTGCTTTGAAGGCAAAGAAACGGTGACCATTAGAGCCAATGTCGGTGGTTTCGCTCTCCCTCAAGTTAAGGTCAGTGAATCAGTACAATCAAAACAATTGATTTCAATTCAATATGATAGTTTTGGTTCTGAGAAACAACGTTATTACGCCCCTGCTGATGGCTATGTACTCAGTGTCAATCAAGATCCGATGCGTGAACCGGGCGCTTTGTTAGTCAGACTATTGAAGTAACACGTCACTTCATCAAATGGCTCTTTACTGATGGCATTTGAGTCGTTAACCCATATTGTGAAAAGGGGATAACTCGGCAGAGCTATCCCCTTATTATTACTTATAAATATTAATCACTTACTGTGATCGGTATGACTATGATTAGTATTACTGCTGAGAAAGCCCAGTACCACTGCGCCAACCATGACTGCACAAACAATGGCAAATAGACGTGTCATTTGTGCCGAGAGGGACGCAGATCCTGGGTGGCTGATGATCTGATAAGCCAAGGTCGTAAAATTAGTAAACAAGAGCTGATAAATCGTCAGATTCGCCTGCCGCCTGATAGCAAAACACGCAAGTTGCAAACCACACACCAAACTCACGCCATAAATAACCAAGATTGGAGCGCCTGACACCATCATGATCATCACAGGTAACGTAAACAGAATGCCAACGCCAGTGGTGACAAGCTTGTTTCGGCTGAATGTACGGTGGTCGTGATTCGATGGGCTTTTCAACATACTGCCAAGCGTAATCGCAATCAACATCGTTTGTGACACCGAATTTCCTACCAAAATCGCCAGCACAACCACAACCGCGGTCGCTTTAAATGCAACCATGATATAGTCACCAGTAGTGGGCGCATCGGAAACGGCCGCAGTCGGAAGGACATTCACTTCATCCCCCGGGAACAACCAGAACCCCAAGTAAGTGACGATCAAAGCTATCACCAGCTTTTCAAAGAACAATAGGGGCAATCCCGCCATTGGGAGATGCATCTGCTTGTTGACCACCACCATCACGATGACCACGATAATGGTCAGTGTCGCGATGATATCTTTTGTATTCTGATGGCTACGCTGATAACTCCAGAACAGCAATAGCCAGCAATAGAGGACAAAACCGGTTGGCGAGTCGACCAATACACTACCAAAAAACACCACACCAAAGCTGATTAAGATTAATGCAACAATCACCTTTAATATTAAATTAATCGGTGGTTTGGATGGCATCAATGTCATGAACATCACAACAAATATGGGCGACAAAACAGCGAGCATCTGCCCACTTTGTTGATGGTAGAACAACAGCGAAAGCGGCAGTAACACCAATCGAATAATGGAGTTAGCTGAGCTATGAAACATAAGTCCACACGCTTAGAATTCTCATCCAAAGCTGAGCAAGCCACTCACCTGGGGTACTTTGCTCTGTCATGACAGCCACTGTGGCTTGTGAACCAAAACGAATGTTGCTTGGAACCTCACCATGATCAAACACAATATTGACTGGGTAGCGCTGCGCGGCAATAGAATTGGTGTCTGAATTTAAAAAGCCAGTCTCTTGGTCAGTGCTATTGCTGCCACCCGTTCCCCAACCAATGCTATCAACCGTGCCGTATAGCACTCGCCCCGGTAACGCATCCAATACGATCTCAACTCTTTGCCCGACTTGTATATGCTCTAGCGAGTTTTCTCTGTATAACGCAGATATCCACACCTCTCGCGGATCAACAAAGGTCAAAACAGGTGAGCCTGCGGTTGCTCGCTGGCCTACCGTCAGTTGTAGGTTACTCACCACGCCATGAGAAGGAGCCATCACTTGGGTTTTCTGTAAGTTGAGCTGAGCCTGCTCAAGGGCTGCAATCGCCGCCAACACTTGTGGATTATCACTCCCTTCTGGCCCTAACGCTTGTTTTGCCTGAACCAAAGAGGCTTCTGCGGCTTTCAATGACGCTTCAGCACGATCACGATTCTCTATGGCGTTGTCTAATTCAGAGCGGCTAACCAGCCCTTTACTGGCGAGTTCACTCACTCGACTCGCTTGCTCTCGAGAATTATCCCGAGCCGCAACCGCCTCGGTCACTTTCGCTTGTGCAACGTTAACCGCCGCTGTGCTTGCGCCAATATTTTGGCCTACTTGAGCAAGATTCGCTTCAGCGGAACGCAAACTGATCTGATAGTTTCGAGCATCAATTTCAAACAACACTTGGTTCGTTTCAACGACCTGATTATTTTCAGTTTGCACAGACGTGATATTGCCAGAAACTTCAGGAGCAATACGCACAATATAAGAGTGAACACGGGCGATCCCCGTCATTGGTGTGACGCGGTCGGCCCACAAACTGTAAAGCCACACTACTAAAATAACCGAAATAATAATTAAACTAAGCTTACGCGAAGATTTTTCTGCTTTTGACATGCTCTCTCTCTCGATCCGACAGCACGATTTACTCGCCTGCCGAATACGATGTTTTAAAAATTAAAGTGAATTCCACTTCATTGTAGTCTAGTCGATCTGTCTCTTGAGTAAAAACAAACGATTACTTGAAATATTGTCACGGCAACAATCATCAATTAACAATCAACAAAAAGCCACACATCCCATTAATGAAATGTGTGGCTGTTTAGATCTGTTCTGCTACGAACTTAGATAAGTTTAGGGGTTACTCCATATCACCTAACAAGTAATCTTCATCGCTGCTCACTACTGCGCCGTGCTTCAAGAAGTTCTTACCTAGGATCATGCTGTATTCGAAGCGAGAACGGTCTTGAAGGTTTACCCTCACCTCTTTCTCTAGGTCTCCGAGCTTAACCTTCATTTCTACCACAGGGCGAATGTTCACCTTCTCGCCTTTCTTGGCTTTGATACGCATTACATCAATCACTGGCTTGGTGAAATCTTGCTTATCGCCTTGGTTGTTTTGATAGGTAAAGCTCACCATGTCTTGGCCATCTTTCTTAAATCGTTTGATGTTGACTGCATTCATTGAGCTGACATCCGCGCCAGTATCCAACTTGGCAGGGAACGTCATGCCGTTGACTTCAACAACTTCGATGTGCCCAACTTTAAATAAAGGCTCCGATTTCAAAAGGTAGTCAGATCGAGTATTCACATACACCCCATCTTTCGCCATCTTTTTGCCTAACACGAAGTAGGACTCTTTCTCGTTGCTATTAAGTACGTCGATAGCAAATTCTTGTTGGCGAACTTTACCAGCACCTAAAAATTCACCACTTACAACTGGGCGAACGTCATCCCCAACTCGAAGCTTTTTGATTATTTTCTTAATGACTTTCTGTTGCTCACCATTCGCATCAATAAGGAAGAATTCAACGGACGCGTCTTTGCCCTTCCCTGTCATTTCAAAACTATCGACTTTGAGTAAAGGGGTATTTACGGTGAATGAAGCAACTGCCTTCATAGGAAACCCATCTAAAGTGATATCTTCTTCCGGTGAGATGATCAGTGGCTCACTTTTTTTCGCGACATCGCTGAAACTCTCGGAGCCTTCAGAGAGAATATTTTCAGCGTTGGTATCAATCATGAAAAGTTCGCTAGCGGTGCTGGTTCCAAACCTCAACTGCGACTCACTACTCGAGCGCTCACGTAGGTACACCAGAACGTCTTTAGTCGTGTTTTCATCGAGTTGAACAGGCACATACACCAAAGGTCTCTTCTTACCGCTCACGCTTAACATACGAACCAACGGCAATGTCATCTCTTTTTGCTTGCCGTCGTTGTCGAACATATCAAACGTCACTTCACTGTTCTTCTTATCTATATCGATGTCTTTTGCATGAAGGATGCTGTAGCGATTTTTTAATGAGAAGGTCGCGTTCATCGCCATTCCAGAGATAGACACCACCTCTTTTCGGCCAACAACGGTCGCGTTCTCTTGCTCTTGTAAATAGTCATAACCTGCAAACACCAGCGCGTTATCCGCAAGGAAGGTTTTACCAATCAGCACTGGCGCAGAGAAGTGGCTTCTGTCGGTCAGGTTAACGTCGGTTTTTAGCTCTTGGTCTGCAATGGTGAGCGACATTTTTACGGTAGGGCGAAGCAAAGGCGTGCTGCTGGTGCGGCTGCGTATCATGCTGACACGCTCTAAAGGCGCTTCGATTAATACCATGTCTCCCGTCCGCGGGTTTTGAACCTTAAAAGACACCACAGCCTCATATTTCGCAAAGGTACTGCCATCCCAATCATCGTAATCAACATCGGAATTGTTCAACAGGTCTTCGGTTAACGCCGCCATCAACTCTTTGTCTTTGAGGTTTTGGTAGTCGGGATTAGAGCTCTTCACATGAATGTCTTCAGCATGCATAGAAGTGGTTTCCGCACCGGTATCAATTTTACCAATGAAAGGAACGTCTTTTAGCCCTTTAACGCTTGATAGGTACACGTTCTCAGTGCGACCTAGTACCGACTTACCATCGAGTTCGTAAGTGGGATTTTGAGTGGTAGGTGAAGTGTCAGTAGCCAAAGTGTATTGTGAAAAAAGTAGAGTGCTTAAAAGAGTTAGAGCCAAAGGTATCTTTTTCATTAGTTGGTCCGTTGTGATCAGTTCACTAATAATACTGGCGTTTGCGCGAAGAGTTCCCCCACCAGCAATGGTTCTCACATAACGTTAACGCTATGAGTTTTTAAATGACAAACCGATGACTTTGCGCTGCATTCGCTTATCGATTATTGACTAATGGATACCCAATAACCTTTTCAATGCTCGGTGTTCTATTGAAGAAATGAATACAAAAAAGGCCAACGACGAGCGCTGACCTTAGCTATTCAAAACACACCTGAAGCGAGTTTAACTTGCTAAAACACAAACGGTTCTAGATAAACATAGCACTAAAAAGTCCCGACTGTTTTCTTTGCACAGATAGCTCGAGCTTTTTCTGCGTCCTCACCTTTATTTTTGAGATAGCACTGTCGATAAGATTTGACGTAGCGCTCAAATAACACCTCGGCTTCAGGTTGTGGTTTAGAGAGCAGTTGGTTAACGAACTTTCTTGATCCAACCTCAAAATGCTGAGTATCGATTGGGCTATTCCAATCCCCTCCCCAGATCATAAATCCGTGATGGGCAAACAGCTCCACCACATCTTCAGCCATGCCGCGGCGTTCAATTTCATCACGAGCACGAAAACGAGTACGGTTCACATAACGAGTCGCAGATTGTGAAGGCTTTACCGTGATTCTTCCGTTGCTATCAAACTCTAAGAAAGGGTTTTGAACTGGGTTGATGTCGATTGCCACACCATAGGCATGTTTCGACCAACCTCCTCCGCCTGTAATAGGACGAGCGTTAAAGGCGCTGCTGTTGTTCGCATCCATTGAGGCGCTATCATCACCTCTGAATTCACGCATTAGGCGAGCGGAATGAAGAGGAAAATTGCGCTGTTTAAGCTCTGAAAAGATTTCTTCAACAGCAGGCGCAATAACATCAAGCACGATCATATTGCCCTGTTGCGTTTCCCCTTTGAAATTAATGAAGTCGAAATCCACTTTGGATAGTCGCTCACAACCAACAGGTGCACCACGACTCAAGACATTGTTCTTTTTCATCATGTCGCATTGCCATTGAGATATAGGGGCGACTTGGGCATAACTCGCAACACTGAGCACAGTGGCCAGACAGCCGACAATAAAACGTTTCATATCAAAAACTCAAAATAGTAAGAGTGAAAAGTAGCAGAAGTTGGAAAATAGCATATTAAGCCAAGTGGAGCGCACGCTTTGTTAGCGCGTTTTGTCCCAATAGACAATCTCTCGAACTCGTCCGTTCTGGTCGATATCCGCTTTTCCACCAACATCAGAAGGCTCAGGTAAGGTCGATAATTGCGGAGCGTAATAGGCAACTAACATAAGTACGAACGCATCGTAAATATCGTCTATCGCCACATCTTTACGCTTGGTGTTTGAAATGGCCAACGACAAGCCGTCACACCATTGAGGGGCGAGTTGCTGAATAATAGAAAGCCGTTCTTCTTTGCCTTCTGGCTTTTGTTTTGAAAAGGTCAGAGGTTCGCCTTTCAATGCTGCAAACACCACCTCAGGATGTGATTCCCTTATCGAAAGGCTTGGGTGAGATTCAATGAGCTCATCAAGCTCGCGGATCTTGGGCACAATTCCCCAAGCCTGTTTAGAAAACTTCTTATCAAGCTGCTCCACATTGGCATCACACGCCGCAATGTAATCAGTTTGATAAACCGCCTCTCGGCACGGAACAGGAAACACCGAAGAACCACGCTTGCTGGTTAGAAAACGCCTTGCTGCTTTGTCACACAAACGATCTGGAGTTTGTGCATCACTAAAACCAATAGGCATATCGATAAGCGCCGTTGAACCGATAAGATCACTCGCTAGCTCATCGAGGGTGTTTACCACTTTAAACGCAGGTATCTCATTGTCAGAGACAATCCAAGCGATCCAACCCGACTTGCAGCCATCAATTCCGATGTATTTCATTATGTTCTCGATGATTAGTTTGTTGAGGGTTATTTGGGATAACTAGCCCACTTAATGATCAGTGCCACTCACTAATCAGCAGTCTGCTTTTTACACCACGTACCTGCAAGCCCATTGCATCGAACACCTCTTCAAAGTCTCGACACTGCGCAGGGATGTTAGGTAACGAAAGCGCGGCTTCTGAAAAGAATTGTTGTTCAAAATGAGCCGAATCGTTCCAAGCGAGTTGCCACCACTCTAGAATCCTCGACTTAGACGAGCGCAGCTTTTCAGCCGTAGGAACTTTATCACTTTTACTTAAGTTCTCTTTGCTTGTAGTAGGAAAGAGGTTCCACTTATCGTTGTTTGGCCAGTAAGCGAAAGGCAAACAGTGATCAACGTGATACTCATTTTTTAATGATTTTCCACTCCACACGCTGACGATGTCGGCACGATCAGATCTAAGTTGCTCGACACGTTTACGCACATCGCGAGTATCATGGTTTTGATCGATCCATACCAAGCAGTCGTGATAAGTCTGTAGTGAAATGCTTCGCTGTCGGTTCAACTCGAAACGCTGCATCTCCATGACCCATTGATTCACCACCAGCGGTTCAATCCACGAGTGGTAGATTCTAAAGCACTCCCACAGGCTTTCATCGAGAGTAAAATAACCAAAACTTTCTAAGAACTCACTATCAATGACCAGTGATTCTCGGCTCTTCCGTCGTTTGTGAGGTGGGTATATATCGAATAGTCGGTTGTCTTTCGAGCCTTGATAAATGAAAGTCACAGGTCCTGATTTAATGGTACTGATCGTTTGTGAAAATAGCTTTTGTAGAGCCTTGGCTTCATCGCCGAGAAACATAGCGCCTATCGCTAGATCATCAGCACTTAAGTGTTTGAGTTTATTCCAACCATCCTCTTTTACAAACCCAAGTCCCTTCGTTGTGTTGCTATTTTGCTGAATCCCAGCGCCTTCTATGTCTATATCAATCAGTCGCTTAAACTGCCTAACCCAATACAGAGCAACCAAGCCCACTGGTAGAGAAATTTTTCCATCAGTTCGATCAATCACAGCGCCTGAATGCGCATCAGCAATTCGCAGTAATGTTCTCAACAAAGCCAACTTGTATGTGGCCGACTTGTTGTCATTCACAATAATGTGGCGCACCTTGTTCAAATCACCGGAGCCATCGTCTGGCAATGTCATCACCACGGTTTGCCACCACACTTCACTGCGGTTCAATGTGTCTTGGCTATCATCGACATGACGAACCAACAAAGCGCTGTTTTTTGACAAACGCTCGAGCTCTTCAACCGAGACTTCATAGCCTTGTCGACTGTCTATAAATTCCCCATGACGCAGAGTGATCACCAGCTTGCCATTTGGAGCTAGCAAGTTAGACAACTTTCTAAATGCTCGTTCTCGATGAGACGGGGCTAAGTGCATCCAAACCGCACTCACCAATATCAGGTCAAAACGCATTCCGAGGTTTTCAGTGCGGCTAAGCGAAGGCAGTGAATCATCAATCCAGGTAACACTTGGGCCTGTATATTTCGAGCCTTGTTCGCGTAATGAAGCACTTGGTTCTATCGCAATAACATCAGCTCCGGCTTTGTGCATCCATAGCACATCACGACCGCTCCCAGCACCGACATCTAATACTTTATCGCCCTCTAAAGGCCAATAAGCTTGCCAGCTTTTATGCACCGTCTCGAACGTCACTGAGTTGTACTGCTGGCAAAGTGTGTGAGCATTTTTATCGTAAAAAGGAATCGATGAGGACATATGCGCTATTGGAGTAAGGAGTCTATCTCAATAGTAATGGGGAGCTTAGGCGATTGCTAGCAGCTCATGCAAGTTCAGCCACACCGAGCAATATTTATCGTTAGTGACTGTTTTATATCAATATCCACCTAATGAGTGCATCAGGCGAATCAGTCTCGTCAGCAAAACAAAAACAAACAAGGTGCAAGCTGACGTGCGAACAGAGATAATTGTTTGAAGATGATTAACTCGCCTCAAGCACCAAACCGATAGAAAACTAATGAACACATACTCGCACATAGATACCCCATTCAATCTGCGCCACACCTGTTGGTTTTGTGGTGAGCCTTCCAGTAACCTTGTTGAATTCCCTAAGACAGCGCAGGCTGTTGCCAAGATAGGCCATTCACCGATAGCACTGCCGGCTTGTAATGAGTGTGCGAGAATTAACTATTCAAAGAATCTAACCTCAATTTGGTCAGTGCGCGATCAGATAAAACACACTCTGATAGACAAGTACGCTAAGCACCTTGGCATCGGTGAGAACTGGACGGAGCAAGAGCTTATTGATTCTGATTTCTCGGGTTCGACGCTCGGTGGGTTTGGGCGCAGCGCTTGGAAGATGTATCAAATCGCCAAACAACGCGTCGATTATAAAGGCTGGCCTTTGTCGGTTGATGACATCCCACTTGAGGTATACGACGAAACCAGTGGCTTTGAGTTTGACGGTACTCGTTATGCCTCAATCAATTCATGTATCGACTATTTCACCAAGGCAGCAGGCGTAGACAAAGAGCTGTTGTCGCAGCTTGTCGACATCGTTTCATCAGAAAGGTTTAGCTACGCACTGCGAATCACCAAGCTGAACAAGAATGTCTCTAATACCAAGCGCTCGGAGATCGTCGAAGAGGTACTACAACAAGAGTCTGAACAAGAAGAGATACTGCTTGAGCAAGCTAATTCAATGTTTAACCCAAACGTCGAAGAGGTGAATATTTCAGGCTCAATAGCGCCTGTATTTGCCATTCAGTGGGCGCTGGCTAACAAGGTTAAAGATTTAGCCCACCTTTGTGCTCTCGAAGATGAGTATTTTGACTATTTCGAGCACCTCGGCGGCCCTGCAGCTTTCATGTCCTATAACGGCCTACAACTCTATTTAGAGTCGCGTCAAGATCCTGAATGGGTAGAAGAGTTGGATCCAAATAAACAGTATTGGTGAACATGCCTCGCTACTGGTGAACACGTGTAAGCTCGATAACCGTGTCAAACACCCATTGTTAGTCCTTGTTTTATATAAAGATCTAAAAACAGAACCCTATAACAGTTAATTGTTGCAATTCGGTTAAATAGAGTGAAAACTTCAAGCATCTAAAACTATTTAATCACTGCCATCTGCGGTGAGTAAGGAGTGAATTGTGCTTGCTGTTCTTCGTATTATTTTGGCTACGGTGTTTATTATTTTCACCACTCTATGTGCTTTTGTTTACTGCTTGTTTAGCCCCAAGAACCCCAAGCATGTGTACGTTTTCTGTCGTTGGTTCAACCAACTCCAAAAGATCATCGGTGTAAAACTGGTGCAGCGCGGCCTAGACAATGCCCCAACACCAGAAAACAGCGTCTACATCTCTAACCACCAAAGCATATTGGACTTTGTGACCGATCCAGGAATGCTAAGACCGCGCACCGTTTCATTGGGCAAGCGCGATTTGTTGTACGTGCCTTTCTTTGGCCTGCTGTATTGGATCACCGGTAACATCATGATTAACCGCGAAGATAAGTCCAAAGCACGCGATACCATCAAGCAAGTGGCGGAAGCGATTCATCAGAGAGATCTGTCTGTTTGGGTTTACCCGGAAGGAACCCGTAGTAAAGGGCGTGGACTATTGCCATTCAAAACGGGCGCTTTCCGAATGGCAATCGAAGCTGGTGTGCCTATCACCCCGATGTGTACCAGCACCACGCACAATAAGATCGACTTGAATCGAGCCAATAATGGCATTGTGATCACCGAGATGCTGGAACCTATCGATGTATCCGGATACAAGCTTAGCGACGCAAGAGAGCTGGCCAATCGCTGTCACGCACTCATGGCAGAGAAAATAGCAGAGCTTGATGCCGAAGTGGCTCGTTTAGAGGCGCAGCAAAAACCAGAGTTGGATTCAGACCGTTCTTCTACGAACTAACTCGCAACGAAACCACTGAGTCATCGCTCAGTTACTTAAAAAGACACTCAACGATCGCAACTCTCATTGTTCTTGTTTTACTTGCTGGCGCTTATCCGCAAAATAAAAACAGGCGTTAACGGCTTTATAGAGCAATGGGAGCAAACGATGGAAGTGATTCACCATGGTGGCAAACATACTGTCACAGGATCTTGTCACGAGCTAAGAGATTCAAGCCAAGCGGTGCTCATCGATTGTGGCCTTTTTCAAGGTTTAGATCTTCAAGGTAAAAAGCTTCAAGGTGCGGACACTCGCCCTCTTGATATTGAATTTGAAACATCCCACCTCAACGCTCTGCTGCTGACCCATACTCACATTGATCATATTGGCCGATTACCTTGGTTACTCGCCAGTGGGTTTAACCAACCGATTTATTGCACGCAAGCCACCGCTGAACTTGCCCCTTTAATGATTGAGGATGGCTTAAAGCTGCAAGGACTCAGCAATAAACAGTCGAAGCTGATACTCAAAAAGATTCATTCGTTAATTGCTCCCAAGCCTTACGGGGAATGGTTTCCAATCACGTCTAAACAGCAAAACAACGGAAAGGATCATGATAGGCCAAATACTCTGTATGCTCGCTTTCAACCTGCGGGGCACATCTTAGGTTCTGCCTATATCGAGATTAAGTTACCCAACCAAGAGGTGGTAGTCTTCTCTGGCGATTTGGGCCCAAGTAACACACCACTACTGCCCGATCCTAAGCCACCACGACAAGCCGACTATCTGTTTATCGAATCCACTTATGGCACCAGTACTCATGATGATATCGCTACGCGAGCTGAGCGCCTCAAAGCAATAATTGATCGTTCACTGCTCGACGGTGGCGTTATTCTAATTCCGGCATTTAGTATCGGCAGAACGCAGGAATTGCTTTTTGATATCGAACACCTGATCTTTGAGCATCAACTCAGTAGCGATATTCCTATTATTCTCGATTCTCCGATGGCTCAAAAAGTGACGCGTTCATACCGACGTTTTAAAGAGTTGTGGGGACAAGAAGCAAAGCAGCGTCTTGAACTGAAACGCCACCCACTCGCTTTTGAGCAATGCATTACTGTCGATGGACATAGAATGCACAAGAAAATCGTCAATCGCCTCAAGTTGACAGGTGAACCTGCGATTGTGGTCGCAGCTTCTGGGATGTGTCAGGGTGGCAGGATAATGAACTACTTATCCGCCTTGCTTCCCGATAAACGAACCGATGTAATTTTAGCTGGCTATCAAGCTCACGGAACGCTCGGGCGAGAGCTACAACAAGGAGAAAAACAGGTTTCCATCGATAACCAACACGTTGAGGTGAAGGCTCAGATCCATAGTATGTCTGGCTACTCTGCTCATGCTGATAAAGATGATCTCAATCGATTTATAGAAGAAATAACCGTGCCACCCAAAGAGGTACATTTGATTCACGGAGATCCAAACACTCAGTCTGAGTTCGCTCAAGCTTTGGTTGGAAAAGGATTTAAAGTCGTTTAAAACAGGCGATTGATTCACGATTTCTGATTGCGGTAATCCTTACGGAAAGTTCTAAAAATCACTACTGATATTTTAAATAATACCTCCCCTTAAACCTGCCTAATTTCACTATATCGGTGATATATTCTTGCGTCTTTACCGTCGTAATGTGTTAACAGTCATTAGTACTGAACAACGTTTCCTCTCATTTTTCTTCTACTTTCCCTTCTGACACATATTGTGAGTTTCGAAAATTTGTATTAATCACTATTTATTCACTTTACAAACCGACACTAAAAACAACCAATTGCATATCAATTTTAATGAAACGATTATCAAATTAGCACTAAGCGTTAACAAACACTCCCTGTAACATGCTTTATGTCACAGTAATCCTAATAGGCAGTTAAATAATTTAACACTCGGGTTACAAGTGAAGTATTGTGTTGTTCGAAAAACAATCATAAGCAAAACTAACAGGGAAAATACTCATGCAGTCATTCGTTGATTTTTTGAATGGAATAATCTGGAGCCCAGTACTTATCTACCTATGTTTAGGTGCAGGTTTGTTCTACTCCATCATGACTCGATTTGTTCAAATCCGTCACTTCTTTGAAATGTGGCGCTTGCTACTATCGGGTAAAAGCTCATCAAAAGGCATCTCGTCTTTCCAAGCTCTAGCCGTTTCGCTATCTGGCCGTGTAGGTACAGGTAACATTGCTGGTGTTGCTGCCGCTATCGGTTTCGGTGGCCCAGGTGCAGTATTCTGGATGTGGGTTGTAGCCTTCTTTGGCGCCGCGACTGCTTATGCAGAATCTACGCTAGCGCAAATCTACAAAGAAGAAGACGAAGGCCAGTTCCGTGGTGGTCCGGCTTACTACATTGAAAAAGCAATGGGTCAGAAGTGGTACGCATGGATCTTCGCAATCGCGACTATTTTTGCATGTGGTATTTTGCTTCCAGGTGTTCAGTCAAACAGTATTGGTAATGCTGTAGAAGCTGCATTTGGCTCAGGCGACATGATTGAAACAGCTATCGGTACATTCAGTTTCGCTAAAATTTTCACTGGTACTGTTGTTGCTATCATCCTTGCTTTCATCATCTTTGGTGGTGTTAAACGTATTGCGAACTTCACACAAATTGTTGTTCCATTCATGGCATTGGCTTACATCATTATCGCGTTCGTTATCATCTTGCTAAACATCGGCCAAGTGCCAGCTGTTTTCGGAATGATTCTTGGCGATGCATTCACACCTATGGCGGGCTTTGGTGCTGCAATTGGTTGGGGTGTTAAGCGTGGTGTTTACTCAAACGAAGCAGGTCAAGGTACTGGTCCTCACGCGGCAGCAGCGGCAAATGTCGATCACCCAGCTCAGCAAGGTTTGGTACAAGCGTTCTCTATCTACATCGATACTCTTCTAGTATGTTCTGCTACAGCGTTCATGATCATCATCACTGGTGCTTACAACGTTCACGGCGGCGCTGAGGGTGTGTTCCTTGTTCAGAACCTAGCAGCAAACGTTGGTGCGAATGGTCCTGTATTTACACAGCTTGCTATTGAAAGTGCACTACCAGGCATTGGTAAGCCATTCATCGCATTTGCTCTGTTCTTCTTCGCATTTACAACGATTCTTGCTTACTACTACATCGCAGAAACGAATATTGCTTACCTACGTCGTACCATCAAGATCCCTGGCATGATGTTCGTACTTAAGCTTGTTCTTATCACTGCAGTTTTCTATGGCACAGTTAAAACAGCGAACCTTGCATGGGCAATGGGTGATGTTGGTGTTGGCTTGATGGCATGGTTAAACATCGTGGGTATTCTGATCATCTTCTTCATGTCTAAGCCTGCGCTTAAAGCTCTAGCTGACTACGAAGAACAGCAGAAACAAGGCGTCACTGAGTACACGTTCAACCCTGTAAAACTAGGCATTAAAGGTGCTACCTACTGGGAAGAGAAGTACAAGCGTAAAACAGGAAAATCTCCTGAAGCTGAAACTGCAGACACTAAACCTGTAGAGCAACCTTCAGCTTAAACTCGCCTTAACAAATAGATTGCTTTAACAAATAGACCTCTTTAACTGGCTCTATTAATAACGCATAAAAAAGGGGTTAGCCATTTCGGCTAACCCCTTTTGTTTTGTTCATAACCAATAAACAGCTTATAACAAACTAACTGTTCCCGAGTTAGAGCATTAAGCAGCGATTTCTTGTGTTGCCATTTGAGGTGCTTTCTTCTCACCGATAGGCAGTACTGTGCGGCCGTATTCGTTGTTGATTACTTGTGCCATTGCAAAGTAGATAGCTGAAGCGCCACAGAAAATACCTTCAAAACCAGCGATAGTGCCGATTAGTTCGCTGCCAGTGAAATCACGAGCTGCAAGTAGGAAGAACAAGATAGTTAGTGAACCGAATACTACTTGCTTCGCCACTGGGTAGCATAGAGAGCCGATGAACATGAAGCCTGTGAAGATGCCCCATAGTAGTAGGTACCAACCCATGAATGCTGCAGGGCTTGCAGGTAGACCCATGTAAGGCATCACGATTAAACCAACCAAAGACAACCAGAATAGGCCGTAAGAAGTAAACGCAGTTGTACCGAACGTGTCACCACGTTTGAAACACATTGTGCCCACGATAACTTGGCTCAAACCACCGTAAAAAATACCCATAGCAAGAATCATTGAATCGATTGGAAAGAAACCTGCGTTGTGGATATTAAGAAGAATAGTGGTCATACCGAAACCCATTAAGCCTAGTGGCGCTGGGTTAGCTAGTTTGGTCGACATTGCGAATTTACCTTATTAAAGTGGTTGATTAAAAAAAAGCGATAAAAATTATCAGAAAATTTTAATCTATAAACCGTACAACTAGGTAATCCAGTTATCGAAAACTAAGATTGTGTAAATGATCTTATGGAAAATTAGTTTCATAACAACGCTAATTAATTCATAGAACCTATAAGTAAACAAATTCCCTGTCACGTATCGACTCATTTGATCGTCATTCCAGAATCGAGGGACGAGATATCTGGAATCTCCTTTTAGACATAAGCACCGACGATAAACGCCAGAGACTCCCTACCACGTTCGTTCCTCACTGTAGGGAATGACGGAGGTTTGCTTAGATGCGGGTAACGAGATACGGGATGCGAAAAGGGCGTTCAGATTGAGCAAGCGAGAAACTAAATTGCAAACACGAGTAATAATAGGGCGAGCTTTTCGTTACTTGTTTACTCCATTAAATCTCGTATCTACTTGGACAGATTAAATTACGCTTGTTGTGGTTTAGATTCAGACACTTGAGATTGAACGTCTGAAGAAGCGTTTTTACTCGCATCGCGCTTGGCTAACAACGTCACGACAATCAACTGAGCAACAAGAGCACCTAATACAACCAATGCACTTCCCGTAAAGCCTGCGACTACAAAACTAATCAGAGCAATAGAGCCGTTCATCAATGCGTAAGGTAGCTGCGTCTTAAAGTGTTCAAACTGATCACACCCAGCCCCGGTTGAAGAAAGAATCGTGGTTTCAGAGATCGGTGAGCAGTGATCACCAAACAAGCCACCCGATAACACGGCACCAATCGCGACGAGAAGCGGAGCATCTATCGCAATCGCGGTTGGAATAACTAAAGGCATCATTATCGCGAAGGTTCCCCACGATGAGCCCGTTGCGAATGAGATAATGGCAGACAGCAAGAACGCGACCGCAGGTACTAACCAGTAAGGGAAACCGCTCTGTGCTTGCTCAGCAATATAAGCCGCTGCACCCAACTCTTTACCAACGGTGCTTAATGCCCAAGCCAATACCAAGATGATCGCGACTGGCATCATGTTTCCCATGCCTTTTAAGTACACAGAAACACCATCAGACAACTTTCTTACACCGTAGTAAGCCATTAACGAAATTAATGTAATCGCCGCAAAGAAATAAGCCGATGATAACGCCGCTCTAAATGATGAACCTGCGACCTTTTGGAACGGGAAGCCTTGTGGAACCAACATGGCACACAACACCACCAGCATCACTAACAATGGTGCCCAGACAAAAGATGCCTTTGCATTTTTATGCGAGAACGGATTTAGTGATTCGTTATTCACGCCAGAGTTAATTCCCGCCTGGCAATCACGCTCGGCTTTTGCCATTGGCCCAAAGTCTAAACCTTTAACGGACACAAGCGGAACGATGAAAATCGCAAGAAATGCGTAGAACTGAAAAGGAATCGCACCGATGAAGGCATCCCAATCGGACATGTTGACATTCAACGCCGTGAACTCTTTCTGAATAAGGCTCATGATGTAAACACCCCATCCAATGAAAGGGATAAGAATAGCAACGGGCGACGAGGTTGAATCAATGATGAATGCTAGCTTCTGTCTAGAAAGTTTCAGTTTATCGAAAAGGGGACGAAAAACAGGGCCAACAATTAAAGGGGTGCCTAAGTCTGAGAAAAATATAACGATTCCACCCAACCATGCTGACAATTGAGCTTGGCATTTATTGCTTACCCACTGAGTCACTCGCTTTGCAAACGCGACGCCACCACCGGACTTTTCCATCAATGCGACAAAGCCACCGATGAATACCAACAGCATGATCACACCAGCGTTATAGCTGTCGGTAAGTTGAGGGACTAGGTAACCTTTCACCATGGTACCAAACGTATCAAGCGGGTTAAGTTCGCTAAACATGCCAGTCAGCATTGCAACACCACTCAGCACACCAGCAAAAAGGCCTATCACCACATTCCTTGTCGCCAATGACAACACCAAAGTAATCACAATGGGGATGAGTGACGTGATATCTGTCTGTTCCATAGGTACACCTTAACCCTAAAATAAGAGAATAAATATAAATTAAATTTGAATATAAATTCACAAGTATCATTTGTACAGAACTTTATCCTCTAACTGGATAATTAGTCTTTAAATGCGCTTCAACATAGCCAAATAGACCAATCACCCTGCTTAAATAGCCAAGTTCGAAACGGAAAAAAGCCGAAAGTAGAAACTTCGGCTTTTGATTATTTATATCGCTATGGTCGTACTACTGAGCTCGTAACTTAGGCCACCTCTTCAGTATTCAGACTATCAATTACAGCTGATTTCATCCCAGAACCAATTCGATTGAACTGGGCTTTCCCAAACACCTGGGCCGTTTTTAGCCACGAAGCACTTACCGTTATGCGTCACTTTATCGCCATTACTCACTTGGCTAACACCGGCTTGCCACGTAATAAATTCAGATGGATCGACAACCACTGGCGGTTCTGTCACAGGTGGTTCAACGGGTGCAGGGTCTACTGGTTCTGGATCGACAGGGGCAGGATCAACAGGCGTTGGATCTGTCACAACTGGTGGTGTTGGCTCGCCCGCTACTAGTTTCCAAGGGCCACCATTGGCAGGGTCATCCCCTTGTGTCCACCATTTCGCTTCGTAGGTTGCGCCATTATGAGTCACTTGGTCACCCGCGTTGTAAACCTTGCTCGCACTCCAACCATTACCACCGGGATTGGTTCCTGGATCTACCGGATCCAGCTTATCGACCACTTTCACTTCAGGCCAACTCGCATGTGACCCATAAAAATTGGTCACACACTTCTCGTAATCGCCAGCCACCAACGCAGAATAAGCCGTTTGGAAACCAACAAGCTCACACTCAAATGAGTAACCTTCTGGGCGGTCAGCGTAGTATTTCCAGTTACCATCCCAGTTGGTGTACAACACATCGGTTGCTCCGTTGAGATTCAAGCTTCCGTAAGGCGTTTGCTGCCAACATGTATTGGCTTCATCGGCTTCTACTGGAATTTCATAGTGCGCTGCTAACCCTTCCCAGTAACGAATACGGTTAACGGGTTGGCCTTTGTCTTTGTTCTGCTCGCCACATTCAATACCACCATTGATCACGTTGATCGTGGTACCAAAGCCATAACCAATACCCGCATCCAATTCGCGTTGAGAGGGCGTCCAAGTACGGTCAATAACATGCAGCATGGCTGGTTTAGGTGCTTGAGGGGTAAGGAAGAACCAGATAGCAGAAGCCAAGTTCAACCATGAATCAGCAACCAAACCTGGGTTATTCAATAGAACCGTTGCATCGCCATCGAACATCACTTCCGAGAACGCGCCGTAGTTAAAATGGTAAGAAAGCTGTTTAGCACCACGTCCGAAGTAGCCCTGTCCCGCAGCACATGGCCAACGGGCATTCTGCCAATCGTTCTGACCACAACCGGTGGTGTAACCTTCTTGGCCTTCAGACCAACCCATTTCGCGAACATGCACCAGCGCTTGCTGCCACTCTTCTAGAGCTAATGGATTATCAGAGGTGTTGTCTATCGCGATATGCCCACCCGTCTCTTGTGAAAAGTGAGCAAAGGCCGTGATGATGGATTTTTTACAGATAGCATCAGAATCACGGCCATCGGTGTACTCTCCACAGAAGGCTGGGAATTTGCCAATTGCACGTAAGAAGCGAGTGTAGGTGTATTCTGGCGCTGCCATCTGAGTGAGGAAGTTCCATTCCGATTGAGGGAACACGCGCTCTACACGCTTTACGTTTTCAGGGTTGGAGGGGGAACCGGGTTCAATCGCTTCAACGATTGTATTCGGGCGAGTTTGAAGGGCCTGTGACCAGATCGCATACATAGGATCGGATGTTTTCGCTTGTTCAGCAGCTTGTAGAGCCGACTTTTCAACAAGGTAACCATTCGGGTTTTGCGGATCAGGTTGAATGTTCAAAGACGCATGACTTTGCGCTGCTAATGTGCAGCCCAGTACTGTCGCCAAATATTTGATTTTTAACATGATGGATTCTCTTATCTGTCCTTAATAAGTCCATCAAAGAGTATGCTTCACATGTGGAATGGCCTAGCTGTAGCTGTGTGAATTTATAAAAAGTGCGAGTGATCTTTTTGATACATGGCTCAGCACAACAAAGCGTCTCATGGTTTCTTGAGCTGATATCTAGTTTCCAACTCATTTGGTTTCTAGTTATTGTTCATTTGATTTCGAGGTATTGCTCATAAGCCTTTAATGTAATGAATCAATATAATCAATCGAAAAGAAAAAAGCCCCGAACTGAGTTCGAGGCTTAAGATCTTAATCAAAGCTGGTTAAATCTCTAAGAGATTATTCCCACTCGATAGTTGCTGGTGGCTTACCAGAAATATCGTAAACAACACGTGAAATGCCGTTAACTTCGTTGATAATACGGTTAGAAACCTTACCTAGGAAGTCGTATGGTAGGTTTGCCCAGTGAGCAGTCATGAAGTCGATAGTTTCTACGGCACGTAGAGATACAACCCAATCGTACTTACGGCCATCGCCCATTACGCCAACTGAACGTACTGGTAGGAATACCGTGAATGCTTGAGATACTTTGTGGTAAAGGTCAGCAGCGTGAAGCTCTTCAATGAAAATAGCATCTGCGCGACGCAGTAGATCACAGTACTCTTTCTTCACTTCGCCAAGTACACGAACACCTAGACCAGGACCCGGGAATGGGTGGCGGTAAAGCATGTTGTATGGAAGACCAAGCTCAAGGCCGATCTTACGTACTTCATCTTTAAACAGCTCACGTAGAGGTTCAACAAGACCCATTTCCATATCATCAGGAAGGCCACCAACGTTGTGGTGAGATTTGATTACGTGTGCTTTACCTGTCTTAGATGCTGCAGACTCGATTACGTCTGGGTAGATAGTACCCTGAGCAAGCCATTTAGCATTAGATAGTTTCTTAGACTCTTCATCGAAGATATCTACGAATACGTGACCGATGATTTTACGCTTAGCTTCTGGTTCAGCTTCGCCTTCCAGAGCTTTAAGGAAACGATCTTCTGCATCGACTTTGATGATGTTTAGGCCGAACTGGTCACCAAACATATCCATAACTTGCTCAGCTTCGTTTAGACGAAGAAGGCCGTTATCAACAAATACACATGTTAGTTTGTCGCCGATAGCGCGGTGAGCAAGCATCGCAACTACAGATGAATCAACACCACCAGAAAGACCAAGGATAACTTCGTCGTCACCTACTTGTTCTTTAATACGTGCAACTGCATCTTCAATGATTGAAGCTGAAGTCCACAGACCTTCACAACCACATACGTTAAGAACGAAGTTCTCAAGCATTTTCAGGCCGTTTTTAGTGTGTGTTACTTCTGGGTGGAATTGAACACCGAAGTACTTCTTCTCTTCGTTTGCCATTGCAGCGTATGGGCAAGTGTCTGTTTCAGCGATCTTTGTGAAATCAGCTGGAATCTCAACTACTTTGTCGCCGTGGCTCATCCAAACATCTTGAGTAGACTCAAGGTCAGCGAAAAGTGCAGATTCACCAGTTACTTGTACAGCAGCGTAGCCGAACTCGCGTTCAGTAGACGTTGCTACTTTACCGCCAAGTTGCTCAGCCATAGTTTGCATGCCGTAGCAGATACCGAATACAGGAACACCTGAATCAAATACGTACTGAGGTGCACGTGGAGAGTTCTCTTCCGTTACACTTTCAGGGCCACCAGATAGGATGATACCGTCTGGATTGAATTCACGAATATCCGCTTCTTCTACGTCCCAGCTCCAAAGTTCACAGTAAACACCGATCTCACGAATACGACGAGCTACTAGCTGTGTGTATTGAGAACCGAAGTCCAGAATTAGAATACGTTGGTCATGAATATTTTTAGTCATTGTAAGCAGTCTTATTGGCTATGTGATAAAACGGAGGAGAGTTTACTCACCTCTGATTAACTCTTCAAGAAATAAAGCAAACGTTTTCGTTAGATATCTTTAACCACGTGTTTTGAGAAAATCGGACTTTTAACAAAACAGGCGGTAGATATAATACCAATCACAGTAAGTAAGTGTTCAGGAATAGCGTAGGAAAAAAGCCTGAGAACAAGGCTGCTCTATTCGACAAAGAGTTCTGATAAGTAGTTATTCTACAATCAAAAATTCTAACGAAGTTATCGAGGTTTTTAACAAGCTAGGATGACCAGTTATTTACTACGATTGGTATATTAATGTGCCGACTAAATCAGCACATTATTCAAACGTTTGGACGTATTATTAACCTAAACGGTAGTTAGGTGCTTCTTTCGTGATTTGAACATCGTGTACGTGAGATTCTTTCATGCCCGCACCAGAGATACGAACAAACTCAGCTTTAGTACGCATGTCTTCAACAGTTGCAGAACCCGTTAGGCCCATGCTTGAGCGTAGACCGCCCATCTGTTGGTGAACGATCTCTTTTAGACGACCTTTGTATGCGATACGACCTTCAATACCTTCTGGAACAAGCTTGTCTGCAGCGTTGTCAGATTGGAAGTAACGGTCAGAAGAGCCTTGAGACATAGCGCCAAGAGAACCCATACCACGGTAAGACTTGTAAGAACGACCGTTGTAAAGGATAACTTCACCCGGTGCTTCTTCAGTACCAGCGAACATTGAACCAACCATCACACAAGATGCGCCAGCAACGATAGCTTTACAGATATCGCCAGAGAAGCGGATACCGCCATCTGCGATTACTGGAATACCGTATTCGTTTGCAACTTCCGCTGCGTCTGCGATTGCTGTTACTTGAGGAACACCAACACCAGTAACGATACGAGTCGTACAGATTGAACCTGGGCCGATACCAACTTTAACTGCACTAACACCCGCTTCGATAAGAGCACGTGCGCCAGCACCAGTTGCTACGTTACCACCGATGATTTGTAGATCAGGGTATGCAGCGCGAGTTTCGCGGATACGGTTAAGTACGCCTTCAGAGTGACCGTGTGAAGAGTCGATAAGTAGAACGTCTACGCCAGCTTCAACTAGAGCAGCAACACGCTCTTCGTTACCAGCACCAGCACCAACAGCTGCACCTACACGTAGGCTGCCGCGCTCATCTTTACATGCGTTTGGTTTACGTTCTGCTTTGTGGAAATCTTTTGCAGTGATCATTCCAGTCAGTTGGAAGTCATCATTTACAACAAGAACTTTTTCAACACGCGCTTCGTGCATTTTCTCTTGAACTTCTTCACGAGTTGCACCTTCTTTAACAGAAGCAAGGCGAGCTTTAGGCGTCATTACTACATCAACTTTCTTAGAAAGGTCAGTAACAAAGCGAACGTCACGGCCAGTAATGATACCAACCAATTCGTTTGTTTCAGTAACAACAGGGAAACCGGCGAAGCCGTGTTTTTGAGTAAGGGCTACAACATCAGCGATTGTCGCGTCAGGGCTTACAGTTACTGGGTGAGAAACCACACCAGCTTCGTAAATTTTAACCTGGCGAACCATTTCAGCTTGCTGCTCGATTGACATATTCTTATGAATAAAGCCAATACCACCTTCTTGCGCAAGGGCAATTGCTAGGCGTGCTTCCGTAACAGTATCCATCGATGCAGAGATCATTGGGATGTTTAAAGAAATGTTTTTCGTTAACTGAGTGCGAAGATCAGCTGTGTTCGGAAGAACGGTTGAGTGTGCTGGGACGAGTAAAACGTCATCAAAAGTTAAAGCTTCTTTTGCGATTCGTAGCATTTGCAATATCTCACAACAAAGGTGTTAAAAGGAGTAAACCCAACTTTATCGTTTCGCATAATAAAGTGATTTGGATTTGATATTGCAGACGGATTATACGCACGGCGAAATCGCTTGGCTACACATTTTTGTATTTTTAATTTGCATTTACCCCCTTGCTATGTATTATATTGCCGCTATCTTCCATACTCACGCCCTGTGAGATTCCAAGAAAGACCTTCCTTCAAGGAAAGATAGTGCTTCTATGACTAATCCAAACATCTTTACTGTTTCTCGCCTCAACTCAGAGGTTCGTCTCCTATTAGAAAACGAAATGGGAATAGTCTGGCTCGTTGGTGAAATCTCAAACTTCTCTGCACCTGTCTCTGGTCACTGGTACCTCACGCTAAAAGACTCTCGCGCTCAAGTTAAATGCGCCATGTTTCGTGGCAATAACCGCCGTGTGACCTTTAAGCCTCAGAACGGCAATCAAGTTTTAGTCAAAGCTCGCCTATCTCTTTACGAGCCACGCGGTGACTACCAACTGATCATCGAAAGCATGCAGCCAGAGGGTGACGGTAAGCTTCAGCAAGAGTTTGAAAAACTGAAGATGAGCCTTGCCGCAGAAGGCCTGTTTGCTCAATCGAGTAAGCAACCACTTCCTGAACACCCAAAGCGCGTTGGCGTTATCACCTCAAAAACGGGCGCTGCGCTGTTTGATATTCTTGATGTACTGAAAAGACGCGATCCTTCGCTACCGGTTGTGGTTTACCCGACCATGGTTCAAGGCGAAGAGGCGGCGATTCAGATTGCCCAAGCGATTGGACGCGCTAACGAACGCAATGAATGTGATGTGTTAATCGTCGGCCGTGGTGGCGGCTCACTGGAAGACCTATGGTGCTTCAATAACGAGATCGTAGCTCGCACAATCGCAGCAAGCCAAATCCCGATTATCAGCGCCGTTGGCCACGAAGTGGATGTCACTATCGCTGATTTCGTTGCCGATATGCGTGCCCCAACGCCATCAGCTGCCGCAGAATTGGTTAGCCGTGATAACAGTCATAAAGAACAAGCTTTCGCGTCTAAACGTGCTCGCTTAGTCAGTGCGATTCGTCATGTGTTAATCAAACAGGCGCAATCCACTCAAACGTTGAAATACCGCTTAGAGAAGCAACACCCTAGCTACCAACTTCAAAAGCAGAGTCAGCAGCTTGATGACCTAGATATGCGTTTGCGTCGTGGTATGACTCAATACCTAAAACAGCATGCACAGCGTGTTGAACGTAAACAGCACCAGCTTCAATTGAACTCGCCAGTGAAACGCCTTGGCGAACAGAAACTGCATCTGCAACGTTCAGAGCAAAAGCTATTGGATGCAATGGACAAGACATTACTAACCACTCGCCACCAGCTCGCTATGGCTGCAGAGAAGTTAGAGACCGTTAGTCCACTGGCAACCCTAAAGCGTGGCTACAGCATTACTCATTCAGAATCGAGCAAGACGGTATCATCGATTAACGATGTCGAAGTCGGTGAAGTGATCACCACTCAAGTTGAAGACGGTGTGATTGAGTCGCAAGTGACCACAAGAGTGACTAAGAGCGAGCTTTAAGTTCGACCTAACGTTTCAAACCAGAAAGCCCTATCGATAATCGACAGGGCTTTTTAGTATCTAACGCTTTCAAAAAACTAACCTATTCCAACCCTACTCAGTAGTAGAAGGCTCCTTCATGGTTAGCATCCCTTCAGTCACAATAAAGTTGATGATGAAGTCTAGCCCTTGGCTCTCTTTGAGGTTGGTGAACACGTATGGCTTGGTTGGACGCATGCGTTGTGTGTCTTGCTCCATCACCTCAAGTGACGCACCCACATATGGTGCTAAATCGATCTTATTGATAACCAGCAGATCAGAACGCGTAATACCCGGTCCGCCTTTACGTGGGATCTTCTCCCCTTCCGCTACATCAATCACGTAGATGGTAAGATCGGCTAATTCAGGGCTGAACGTCGCACTCAAGTTATCACCGCCACTTTCGACGAATACCACATCGAGGTTCTTATGCAGCTTGGCAAGCTCTTCTACCGCAGCTAAGTTCATCGACGCATCTTCACGGATCGCCGTGTGCGGACAGCCACCCGTTTCAACACCAATAATACGATCTGGTTCTAGAGCCTCTGCTCGCGTAAGTATCTTGGCATCTTCTTGAGTGTAGATGTCGTTGGTTACCACTGCGATATTGAGCTTGTCGCGAATCGCTTTACAAAGCACTTCTAATAGCGCTGTTTTACCAGACCCTACCGGGCCGCCAATACCAATTCGAAGTGGTTGCTTATAACTTTCCATTGTCTACTTCCTTATATTCTTTTTGCTACATCGTTCGCGCTAACCGCTACGAACGAAATAGTCGTGTGTATTGTGTTTCGTGCAATGAACTCGCTAATGCCATCGAAGGCGAAAAGCTGCCTATCATCCAATCTTCTATCGTGCGGGCCTTTTCGATCACCTCAGGAAAGGTGTTGGTGATATTAATCAATGCCAACTGACCATCGGTTTGACCTAAAGGCACTAACTTGACCCCTGCGGTAACGATGTTTTCAAGCCAACTCCATAAATAACCCTGCTTGAGGCTCTCTAAATCAATACCCCAATGCTGAGCCGCCATACACATGCCCAACAATTGGTTTGGATGACTATCAACAGAATCCACCAGCGAAATATCGATATCCAAGCGCTTCAACAAGGTGTTCAATGCATGCCCACGCTGCTTTTCTTCCGCTCGCAATTCACTGGTTTCACGGCTTGAGTACAGGTAATTACACCAGTGCTCAATCTCATCGAGTTCACCCTTTTCTAGAGCGTGGTAAAGACGCTCTAATATAGGCAATTCCAAGGTCGCGACACTGGAGTTGACGATGGTGTTGAGCCACTGTTCCATGCTGTTGCGATCGGTCACCCAACCCGCTTCAACCGCTAACTCTAAACCCTGCGAGTAAGTGAACCCACCAATCGGCAATGACGGACTGATCAATTGAAACAGGCGATAGATGGCGACATTTTCTGTTGTGGTCATAACCGTGCCCTCAGTCTTCTAGAATCAAATAAGTTCGAGAGCTTACGCGCCTAACAGTAATAGTGCGCTTGCTGAAGCCACACCAACCGACATCCATTTTGAGTAAACCGCGCGGCCAACAAAAGCACCGATAACCATCAAAGCCAAAGCAGTGATGCTCATGCCAGTTGCAAACTGAGTTAGGTTACTTGCCGCTTCAACGCCATGCGCATAACCATGGAAAAACAACATGCCAATCGAAGCCGCTAATACACTGTTCACTCGCTTAGTCGATGGTGAGAACACGTGCCATAAACATAAGCTGACAACGAATAGAGAAGCGATGATTGCTGGTTCAACAATCACAGAGAAGCCTAGGGCTTGGCCTGCGATAAGCCCTACCACCAAAGACACCAATCCGCCGCCAATCAGAGCGGCTTTTGTCTTGGTGGAGAATAAAAGTGCGCCAATTAACAGACCAAAAGCGATCAACATGATCAGGTGATCCATACCTGTCACAGGGTGAGTTAAGCCAGACATAAATGAGTGAGACTCATGAACTGAGTGCGCTCCATGTCCTGGGTGAGCGAAAGCCAATGTTGATGTTGTTAGAGAAGCTATTGTGAAAGTACATAAGCCAGCAGCTGTTTTAAAGTTCATCGCGAGTTCCTTGCTTTATACCAATCGTAGTAAATAATTGCTCACCCTAGCTTGCTAAAATGCTCGATAACTGCGTTATAATTTTTGATTGTAGAATAACTACTTATCGAAAAATTATGCCTTGTTCTCAAGCCTTTTTTCTGCGCTATTGTTGATCACTTACTTACTGTGATTGGTATTATTGTTATTAATATCGTTGTTATATAAATCGTTTAGTGAGTCATCAATGACTCGATTAATGATGGTGATGATGTCCACCAGAGCGACCGCCATAAGCACCGCCTTCTGGTTCAAACGGTTGTTTTTCGGTCGTCACTATCGCGCCCAAACCTTCAACCATTTCATCTAAAACATGGTCGTGTTGATAACGAACCCAACCCGCTTCCACTTGCAGCGGAACATGACGGTTACCAAGGTGATACGCCACTCGCGTTAACAGGAGCAAGTCTTCACAGTAAACAGTCGAAACGGTTTCTGGTGCCGCTTTCACTTCCACTACCAAGCCACATTCACTCGACAGTTGTTCGCCACCACGCAAGATATGACCTCGCGGTAGAAACAGGCCGGCATTACGTCCGTCATCTAACATCACCTTAAGACGGCTTTTGATTCGGCTATCGATCGGCAGGCTTAAGTAGCCATCCGGTGCATTTTGCATTTGAGTATTCAGTTGAGTCAGTTCAATCATTGCTATTACCTCAATCTCCTTGTGAGATTTATAACGTTTAAATTAGGAGCCTTCAGCCTAAAAGCCCTTAGCTAAGAGCTAGAACAAGAGCCTTCAGCTCAGCGCTAAAATAAAAGCCTTCTGCCGAGCTATTAGAATAAAAAATATCTCTGAGCCATTGGCAGCTCTTCTGCAGGCTCACATGTCAGCAGTTCCCCATCGGCGCGTACTTGATACGTCTGAGAATCCACCTCAATTTTTGGCATCCAATCATTGAGCTTCATGTCGGCTTTACTGATATTTCGGCAGTTGCTCACTACACCAATCAAACTCTGCAAACCCAATTGCTTATCGATGTTCTGCGCTTTGGCTTCTTTAGAGACAAACAACATCGATGTGTTCTGACACGCCTTGCCATAGCTACCAAACATCGAGCGATAGTGAACTGGCTGAGGTGTTGGGATTGAAGCGTTTGGGTCACCCATCGGCGCCATGGCGATCATGCCGCCTTTCAAAATCACGCTTGGTTTCACGCCAAAGAAGGCTGGCTTCCATAGAACTAGGTCAGCTAATTTCCCGGCTTCGATCGAACCGATTTCATGAGACATACCATGAGTGATCGCAGGGTTGATGGTGTACTTAGCGACATAACGTCTTAAACGGAAGTTATCGCTGTAGTCTGAATCTTCTTTTAAGCTACCGCGCTGAACTTTCATCTTGTGCGCGGTTTGCCAAGTACGTGTTACTACCTCGCCTACTCGTCCCATAGCTTGAGAATCCGAGGCGATCATCGAGAACGCACCTAAATCATGAAGAATGTCTTCTGCGGCAATGGTTTCACGGCGGATACGAGATTCAGCAAACGCGACATCTTCTGCAATTGATGGTGAAAGGTGATGACACACCATCAACATGTCTAAATGCTCATCGACCGTATTGACCGTGTAAGGTCGTGTTGGGTTAGTCGAAGAAGGCAGAACGTTGGGTTCACCTGCCGCACGGATAATGTCGGGAGCATGACCACCGCCCGCACCTTCGGTGTGATAGGTATGAATCACGCGGTCGCCGATTGCGCCAAGTGTCGATTCAACAAAACCAGATTCATTCAGAGTGTCGGTATGAATCGCAACTTGTACGTCCATCTCGTCAGCCACACTCAAACAGGTATCGATTGAAGCGGGAGTGGTTCCCCAGTCTTCGTGTAACTTCAAACCCACCGCGCCTGCCGCTACTTGCTCACGCAGTGCTTCAGGCTGACTGGCATTGCCTTTGCCTAACAAACCAAAGTTCATCGGGAATTGATCGAGTGACTCTAGCATGCGGTGCATGTTCCAAGGCCCCGGTGTGCATGTGGTCGCGTTAGTACCTGTGTTTGGTCCAGTGCCACCGCCGATCATGGTTGTGACACCCGACGCCAGTGCTTCTTCAATCTGTTGTGGGCAAATAAAGTGGATGTGTGAATCAATGCCACCAGCAGTCAGGATTGAACCTTCACCTGCTAAAATTTCCGTGCCCGGACCAATCACAATATCAACGCCCGGCTGAACATCTGGGTTGCCCGCTTTACCCAATGCCTGAACTCGACCATCTTTGATGGCGACATCGGCTTTTACGATGCCCCAGTAGTCCAACACAATCGCGTTGGTGATCACCAAATCCGGCGTTTCGGCACTTGGACGTTGGCTTTGCCCTTGTCCATCACGGATAACTTTACCGCCGCCGAATTTCACTTCGTCGCCGTATACGGTGTAATCCTTTTCAACTTCTAGCCATAAATCGGTGTCAGCAAGACGCACTCGGTCACCGACTGTTGGCCCAAACATTTCGGCATAAGCCTGTTTGGATATCGTCGCCATGTTCAATCCTTTGTTATTTTAATTCTTTCTATGGGAGCGCTTAGAGCTTGCCCATCACCTTTCCTTGGAAGCCATAAATCTCTAACTTACCGGCATAACGCACTAACTCGACGCTACGCGACTGACCCGGTTCAAAACGGGTGGCAGTACCTGCAGGGATATTGAGTCGAAACCCTTTAGTGGCTTCTCGCTCAAAGATCAAAGAAGGGTTTGCTTCATAGAAATGGTAATGAGAGCCAATTTGAACAGGACGATCGCCAATGTTTTGTACCTTAACGGACGTTGTGTCTCGGCCTTCATTGAGAGTGATGTCACCCGGTGCGGTTTCTACTTTTCCGGGAACGAATCCTGAGTATTGTTTTGTGGAACCAGCCATATTACTTCTCCCTACACGATAGGTTCATGAACGGTCACCAGCTTGGTGCCATCAGGAAAAGTGGCTTCGACTTGTACATCAGGGATCATGGAAGGGATCCCCTCCATAACGTCATCGACAGTAAGAAGTGTGCGTCCAAAATCCATCAGTTCCGAAACGGTTTTTCCCTCACGGGCACCTTCTAGAATGGCACTGCTGATCAGTGCAATAGATTCGGGATAGTTGAGTTTTAAGCCTTTTTGTTTGCGCTGCTGTGCCAGCATTCCTGCGCAGAAGATAAGTAGCTTATCTTTTTCTCTTGGTGTTAATTCCATTTAGCCGCCCGCTGTTAGTGTTGTTTTCTTATTGCTCAAAAACGCATGAGCAGTAAGTGGGATTCAATCACAGCAAGCTTGAAAAAATGCACCTAGGGTCGGAAGTCACCCTAGGTACAAAAAGGGCTAATCGCTAAGTCGCCCAAATCCTTGGTAAATCAGGAGTCGTACCACATAAATGAGAGCGAGTTGCTTGCCATATCTGACCAAAGGCCTGGAGGATATCTTCACTCCAATTACCCAAGGCTCGCACCACAATCAATCCTTCTATCTGAGTCGCGCCCAATATTAATGTGGGTTCACTCGACATTTTTGATGTAACTGATTGCTGTGAAGCTTGCTGTGTAATAGATAAGAGCAAGCTCTGTACCAACTCTAAATCTTGCTTCTCATTTGAAGTGATATAAAAGGTTCCCATCATTGAATAATCAAGTAACCCCATATTTATCATTAACTTATCGCCACCATGAAAATTAAAGCCTTCAGTCAGAAGCCTTTGATTATCAAGATAGATTTCTGTTTTCCCAACGAGATGACCATGCTCGAATCCCTCATTCTGTGCAGGGCGTCCAAAACAGTGCATCTCCCAACCCCAAAACTGTGCACCCTTTTCTAGGCGAATTTCAGTATCTAAACGAACGTGTGCATTCGGGAAAAAGATGTTCTCTTGCGGCATCCATTCCAAGCGTGCATCTTTCTTCACTCGTAGGGTCTGCTTCTGCTTGGCGTACTTGTTGTTTGAGCGATAAAACTTGGTCGCACCGGGTGTGGTGATCAACGCATGCGCACCGCTTTCGATGGTCGCTTCAATATTGAGAGTGTCACCACCTACCACTCCGCCGGGGGGATGGAGTAAGTAGGTGTGACACGTTTCCCCATCAGGATACAGGGGGCGTTGCACCGCAAGCGGACCAGACTGCTGACGATTCTTTAATACGGTTTTATCACCTCGATCGACAAAGGTGAGGTTTAAACTCGCTTGCCAACCATCACGAATATCTTGTTCGATGGTCTCATTCAAAGATAAAGCTTCTACTAAAGAAGCCTTGCTTACTTCATTCGGAGAAAAGAGAGAATTCATACGGTTAGGTACTCCTTTATCAAGGACTCATCGAGCCCTGTCATTTCACCTTCTGCCACTTGGCGTCCACGGTCGATAATGCAAAAACGGTCACCGACCTTTCTTGCAAACGGCAGCTTCTGTTCAACCAACAGAACCGTGAGCCCCATTTTCTCGTTGAGCATGCGAATGATGTCGCCAATCTCTTGCACAATATTGGGTTGAATACCCTCCGTCGGCTCATCCAAGATCAATAGCTTTGGATTAACCACCAGCGCACGCCCAATCGCTAGCTGTTGCTGCTGGCCACCCGATAAATCACCACCGCGACGATGTAGCATCTCTTTTAACACTGGGAAAATATCGAAGATGAATTCAGGGATCTTGCGGTCACCCTTTTTACGAATCGGTAAACCGACCTCTAGATTTTCTTGAACAGTGAGCATTGGGAAGATCTGGCGACCTTGCGGTACATAGCCGATCCCTTGGCGTGGACGGTCCTCGGCATCGGTTTTCAAAAGTGACTCACCCGATAAGGAGATGTCACCGCTTTCAACCTTCACCAACCCCATAATGCATTGCAGTAAGGTGGTTTTACCGACACCATTTCGCCCCATTAGCACCGTGCATTTACCTTCTGGGATCTGCATATCCAAATCCCACAGCGTGTGGCTCTCACCGTAATATTGATTAACTGATTTAACCTCTAGCATCCTATTCTCCGAGATAAACTTGTTTAACTTCAGGGTGAGCCTGCACTTGATCCATGGTGCCTTCAGCCAACACATGACCTTGATGAAGCACGGTGACATGGCTGGCGATAGAACGAACGAAATCCATATCGTGTTCAACGACCACAACCGAGTGCTTACCTGCCAGTGAGTTAAGTAACTCAGAGGTGCGATCCATTTCTTGGTGAGTCATACCTGCCACGGGTTCATCCACCAGCAACAGCTTAGGGTTTTGCATCAATAGCATGCCGATCTCTAACCACTGCTTTTGTCCGTGAGACAGGTTACCTGCCAAATTCGCCGCTTCGTCTTTTAAATGAATCAGCTCAAGTACCGAGGTCAATTTGTCTTTCTGTTCACCAGACATCACAGCGGTGAACGTCGCCCACACTGAGCGGTCACCGGCCATGGCTAATTCAAGGTTCTGCCACACAGTTAAACACTCAATCACGGTCGGTTTTTGGAATTTACGCCCAACGCCTGCATTGGCGATTTCGGCTTCGTTCATCTTCAATAAGTTGATGTTCGAACCCAACCACACCTCGCCGGTGTCTGGCTTAGTTTTACCTGTGATAATGTCCATCATGGTGGTTTTACCTGCGCCATTAGGACCTATGATACAGCGTAGCTCTCCCTCTTTGATGTAGAGGTTGAGGTCGTTTATCGCTTGGAAACCATCGAAGCTTTTGTTGACGCCTTCGACATACAACAGCACGTTATGTCGAGTATCGATGGCAGGATGAATATCGGGTTTGAGGTAATCAAAGACTTCGTCTCGACGAGTGAACGCCTGAACCGATTCCTTTACGCTATTAAATGTGGTCATGCGATCACCTCCTTGGCCTTGTGCTGATCATCCTTATCTTTATCTTGGTTTTTCCCATTTGATGCCTTGCGCAGCTGCTGCCACTTTTCACTGACAAAGCCAATCACACCTTGTGGGAAGTACATGGTTGAGAGTACGAATAGTCCACCCAGAGCAAACAGCCACACCTCCGGGAACTCAACCGTAAACCAACTCTTGGCGTAGTTGATGATCAATGCACCGACAATGGCACCAAACAGAGTGGCACGACCGCCTAAGGCTACCCAAACCACAATCTCAATCGAGTTAAGAGGAGCAAATTCTCCCGGATTGATAATACCCACTTGAGGGACATATAAAGCCCCGGCAATACCGGCGATAACCGCAGAAAGAACGAAGACCCACAGCTTGATGCCATCGACGTCATAGCCCATAAAGCGAGTGCGTGATTCCGTATCACGAATCGCTAATGCCACACGACCTAATCGACTGGTCACCACCATGCGACAAGCTATGTAGCTGAGAATAAGCGCAATACCAGTCGCGACAAACAGACCTATCTTGACCGCATCACTCTGCAAACTCAGACCGATGATGTCTTTGAAATCCGTCAGTCCGTTGTTGCCACCAAAGCCCATTTCGTTGCGGAAAAATGCCAGCATCAATGCGTAAGTTAATGCCTGAGTCATGATAGAAAGATACACCCCGGACACACGAGAGCGGAAAGCTAAATAACCGAACAAGTAAGCCAATGCGCCCGGCACTAGCACCACCATCAGGCAAGCAAACCAGAACTGGTCAAAGCCCTGCCAGAACCACGGCAACGCAGACCAATCAAGGAACACCATGAAATCTGGTAAGACTGGATCACCATAAACCCCACGGTCACCAATCTGACGCATCAAGTACATGCCCATCGCATAACCACCAAGCGCAAAGAAAGCACCGTGGCCAAGGCTCAAGATTCCGAGATAGCCCCACACCAGATCGAGCGCCAACGCCAACATTGCGTAGCTCAGATATTTGCCCATCAGCGAGATAGTAAAAGTCTCTACATGGAGCGGGTGCCCACTTGGTAACATGGTGTTAGCCAGTGGGATAAGAATAACGGCCGCTAGAATGGCAAGGATGGTCAGTTGGCCACCTTTGTCACCACGCATTGCCGAAAGTACAAATGATTTTGACTGCATGATGTTGTCCTTAACCTTCAGCCGCACGACCACGTTGCGGGAAGAGTCCGCGTGGGCGTTTTTGAATAAATAGAATGATGAAAACCAGTACCAGAATCTTGGCGAGAACCGCACCAGCCCATGGTTCTAAAATTTTATTGAACAGACCAAGGCTTAAGCCTGCGACTAGCGTGCCCCATAGGTTGCCAACACCGCCGAATACCACCACCATGAATGAGTCGATGATGTACGCCTGTCCCATATTAGGGCCAACGTTGGTCAGTTGAGACAGTGCCACGCCTGCAACACCCGCAACGCCAGAGCCTAAACCGAAGGTCATCGCATCAACTCGCTCTGAACGAATACCCATCGCACGAGCCATGCCACGGTTTTGAGAAACCGCACGAACCTGCAAACCTAGTGGTGTCTTTTTCAGAACCATTAATAAGCCCATAAATACCAAACCACAGAACAGGATGATATAAAGTCGGTTGTAAGTCAGGGACAACATTGGGTTCAATTGAAGTGCGCCAGACATCCATTCAGGCGTGCTCACTGAGCGGTTCAAAGGAGAGAAAATCGAGCGAACAGCCTGCTGCAAGATTAAGCTAATACCAAAGGTCGCGAGTAAGGTTTCCAATGGGCGACCATAAAGATGACGAATCACACTTCGCTCAATCGCAATGCCCACTAAGCCAGAAACAATGAATGCCGCTGGAATGGAAAGTATCAGCGCTAGGCCAATATGATTCGGCATCAACAACTGCAATACGTAGGTGGTGTAAGCGCCAATCATGATCAGCTCGCCATGAGCCATGTTGATAACGCCCATCACACCAAAGGTAATCGCTAAGCCAATGCCTGCCAGTACCAATACCGAGCCTAAACTCAAGCCAAAGAATACGGTTTCAACACCTGAGTACAGAGCTTGGCTTTGTTGATAATCGTCCATCGCACGCTCTGTTGCAGCCAAAATGCTTGGTTCTTGCTCACCGTTAAGTAGTTGGTTCAGTGTTTTTAGAACGACTGAATGCTTAAAGTCGCCCACTCGTTCAATCGATGTTACTCGAGCTTCAGTTGTTGCACTGTTATCAAGCGAGGTAAAAATAGCTAATGACAAATCCATTAGTTCAGCGACTTTACCATCGGTCTCATTTTCTCTAAGTTCGGATAAACGATCGATGATAGTGGCATCCTTAGTTCCCAGTAGATCGAGAACCGCTTGATAACGCACATCTGGGTTACTGCTATTTAATCCAATAGAGGCAATTTCACCCCGTAAGATCCCGCGAAGTTTGTTGTTTACGCGCACCTTTTTAAACAGCTTAGCATTGTCGATATTGAGAGTTGATTCATCCCATACAGACTGAGCTGAAGTGGCTGTTTTGGTGTTTTGAATGAGATAGAGCTGTTTATAATGTTCGTTTTTTTTATCATTGAAGTAATAGAGATTGCCGTTTAACCATCCATATAAAATAGCTTTCGACACATCTTCCGTTTGCGTCTCAATCACCCAATCGATAGCTAATTCTTTATCCGATGTTTTCTTACCAACTAGCGCCTTGGTAAAGCTAGCTTCATCCGTTATTCCAGCAAAAGCCAACTGAGCACTGACTGCCATGAGCAACAGCGCTTTAAATACGTTTAATACGTTTTTCATCCCTGCTTCCTTAACCAACCAAGTTAGATATTGTTATTTTTACTTGGAGGATGTGTGGATAGTGGTTGTTACCTGAAACGATGAGCCTTCCGTTCGCTTCGCCCGTTAAACAGACGCGTTCTTCCCAAACCGGAAGGCTCAATATTCCTGAATTGACGATCTAGTAACCGCCAGAACACTTCTTCGTTTCGACGTTAAACGCACCACATGAGAATGGCTTCGACCAGCTAGAGAACAGTTTTGCCGATTCAGGTAAGTAACTCGACCAAGCATCACCCGCCACTAGTCCAGTGGTTTCCCAAACGATATCGAATTGACCATCGTCTTGGATTTCACCGATCAGGACTGGTTTAGTAATGTGGTGGTTTGGCAGCATGGTTGAGTAGCCGCCCGAAAGGTTAGGTACAGACACGCCAATCAAGGCATCTTGCACAGATTCAGGATCGGTTGTGCCCGCATTAGTGACCGCTTGAGCCCACATATTGAAGCCAACATAGTGCGCTTCCATTGGGTCATTGGTGACACGCTTTTCACTCTTGATGAACGACTGCCACGTTTCAACGAACTCTTCATTAGCTTCAGTATCAACACTCATGAAGTAGTTCCATGCCGCTAGATGACCAACCAATGGTTCTGTGTCCATGCCTGACAGTTCTTCTTCACCAACAGAGAATGCAATAACTGGGATGTCTTCAGATGAAATGCCTTGAGCGCCTAGCTCTTTATAGAAAGGTACGTTCGCATCGCCGTTTACAGTAGAAACCACAGCGGTTTTCTTGCCAGCTTCACCGAACTTTTTGATGTCTGAAACGATAGATTGCCAATCAGAGTGACCAAATGGCGTGTAGTTGATCATGATGTCTTCTTCTGCGACACCTTTATCTTTTAGGTAGGCTTCTAAGATCTTATTGGTTGTACGTGGATAAACGTAATCGGTACCTGCAAGTACCCAGCGCTCGACTTCAAGCTCTTCCATCAAGTAATCCACTGCTGGGATCGCTTGTTGGTTTGGCGCGGCACCGGTGTAGAAAACGTTTTTAGAAGACTCTTCACCTTCATACTGTACTGGGTAGAAAAGGATGCTGTTGAGTTCTTCAAAGACAGGTAGCATGGATTTACGTGATACCGACGTCCAACCACCGAACACCACATCCACTTTCTCTTTTTCGATAAGCTCACGCGCTTTCTCAGCAAATAGCGGCCAGTTTGACGCAGGGTCAACCACGACAGGCTCTAGCTTCTTACCAAGCAAACCGCCCTTTTTGTTCTGCTCTTCGATGAGCATTAGCACGGTATCTTTTAGCGTTGTCTCACTGATCGCCATGGTGCCAGAGAGTGAGTGTAGAACACCGACCTTGATGGTCTCATCAGCAGCAAACACTGTTGCAGAAGAAAATGAAAGTGTTGTACACAGTGCAGCTAGCGATAAATTGAACACCTTGTTCATGATATTACTCCATAATTGTATTTTTGTTATTCAATTACAGAGTTACAAGAAGAGTGCCAAACTTATAAACCAATGAAATTATTTATAAGTAATTGTATTAATAGAATTTAAAAGAAACTCACACCAATAGAGTGCATAGCAATCATGTAACTATGTTTCATACTGGTGCAGTGACGGTGGGAATGAACCAAGATGACACATTCCTGTTCTTCAGATACAAAAAAGACCCAACACTTTAGTATTGAGTCTCTGGTATAACATCACCGATGGTCGTTCAAACCATGTAGTTTAAGGCTATTCCGCAGGTTGAAATTCGAATTTTACTCTCGACTTTGATTTCAACTCGTTGCAATCACCGTTGCAAAAATAGCTCGCCGCACCACAGGCTTGAAGCTTCTCAAGTTGGCTGCTGCACTCAGGGCAAAACCCAACTTTAGTAAAGTGAGCCTGACAACTTTCACAATGATACTTGCCATCCCAAGCTAGCTCAGACTGGCACTTAGGGCAGATATTTTCACTCATTAGCATTTCCTAATTCACTACTATTTTTACAATCTACTACCGCTGAGACTTCGCTTGCTTGATTTGGTACATGTTCTTATCAGCTTGTGCGATCAACTGGTCTAATCCTTGAGGATCTTTCTCACAAGACAACCCAACACTCACTGAGAACTGCACATCATTGATATAAAGCGCTTGTTGCAGTGCTTTCTCTAAGCTGTGGTAGAAGCTAACAACGCTTTCTTGATCATCAAAGCAAGAGAACACCACAAACTCATCGCCACCATAACGGCCTATCTTGGCACATGCTGTGGTTGCCTCATCAAGAACTTCGGCAACCGCCAACAGCACATCGTCACCGAAACTGTGGCCATAGGTATCATTTATCGATTTGAACTTATCGACATCAACAAACAAACACGCCATCACCTTTTCAGAAAAGCATCGCTTGGCCAACACTTTCTCCGCTTCATTAAACAATGCGCGACGATTCAAGCAATGGGTTAAAGAATCTCGATTAGCGAAAAAGTTTAGCTGGTTCTCCAGCTCAAACTTCTCTAGTGCTACCGAATACAGGGAAGCCAGTAGCTCTAAGATCTCGAGCTCAAATTCATGTGGTTCAGAGATGTACTGGCTATAAATAGCGAAGGTAACCAACACATTACCGCGCGACGAGATAATGGGGACCGACCAACAGGCATGCAAATTCGCTTGATTGGTTAAGACCAGAAAAGGTGCCCAGTTTGGGTGTGCATTTATGTTGGAGACCATCACTGCTTTCTTAAGCGCAGCTGCCTCGCCACAAGAGCCTATCCCCGCACCAATTCCTATCCCTTCAATCTGTTGATTGTAAAAATCAGGCAGGTTTGGGGCATACTCAAGGTGTAACGTTTTAGACTCTGAGTTGAGCAGTAAAATTGAAGCCATGCGCTGCTCGGTAAGCTGAATAATCTTGTGATTTAAATCTTTGCGATCCATCCCAAGCGCAAGCTTCCGCAGCAAACTATTGACGGCTCGATGACCTTCTAATAAAAATTGTTGTTCCATTCACTAAGGCTTTCAATTGTGTAATCGGGTACAGCTTGTTCTTATGCAAGCTTGTTATTGGTTAATAATAGCACACTAAATTAGTACGACACACAATCGAAGATCATAGGTTGATCTTTCGCTTTATCTATTTTGATCAGCGATCTACCCCAAAAAGAATATTTATATCACCACACACCGAAAGCATAAGTTACATGTGCTGCATTTCAATTTTAAACAGTCATTTATATTAAAAGTTACATGAAAAAACAAAAAAACAGCACAAGCCATTTCGATCTGTAGTCTAGATCATCGAATTACATGCGTCAGCATTTCAATATGCTGGTCATCTAACTGGGTTAACTTAACGGATAATGCCTTAAGTTCTGAGGTGTTCTCAATGTGAGTACCACCACACGGAATAGACACTAAAGTGTCGGCATCCAACTGCCATTCCCAATAGCGAGAGTCTGTTAATGCTTCGCCTTCCAGTCGCATTGCAACTGGCGTCGGCTCTGCAAACCAGCCCGCAATCATTTGGTTGATATCAGCTTCGATGTCATCAAGACTTGCTAGCATATCTGCAACGTTCAAACCACGCTTCTTCAGGGTTTTGCCTAATCGATACTTATCGGTACACAGCTCTGGAGTCACAAAGCTCGTCACTTGTGCGTAGCTATTGAAGTCGTAACTGCCAAGCGGATCTTTTCTGTCCGCATCTTTACGCCAGTAGCTTTCAGCCAATACTTTATTCAAGGCTAGGAAAGCGATGTGACCAGCACTGTGACCACGGCTCAAACTGGCTTGGTACTCTTTATCAACCGACAACACGACTTCGTCGTTAACCTTAATCATAGAAGCAGATGTAGGTAGCTGGTGGACAACAACAAACGCCCACCCTTCCGTATCACGCTTAACAGGGATATCTGCTGCGATATGAAGCTTGCCAGTAGATTGTTCTATAGCACCAACAAGGCAGTCTTCAACGGGAAATTGCACGTCACCAACATTCACAAAGCCTTGGTCTGCAGGGTGATCGGGCCAAATATGACTCACTGGGTGGAAAGGTGTTACGTCGGCAATCAGGTAAGTTTTGCTGTCGTCGCTTTCAACGTATAGCGCTTTAGCATTGAGCTGCCAAGCCTGATGACAAAATTGAATAATGGTTGGTGTGATTGCTGACGCTGGTGTAATCAAATCGCTAGTAGTCATATCGTTCTTCTTTTGGAATCTAGTCTGATTCGTTAAGCCATGATGATAAAAACATATTGTTATGGCTTAACGTGAATTTTGCTTAAAAAAATACCCGAGACAGGCTCGGGTATCAAATCTATTGGAAAGGTTTACTTACGACCTTTAACCATGCTCATCATACGCTTACGTTTACGTTCTTGAGAAATTGTCAGCTTGTTTGTCTTAGCTTCAAATGGGTTCTCGCTGTTCTGGAATTGAATGCGAATAGGTGTACCCATGATTTCTAGTGAACGACGGTAGTAGTTCATCAAGAATCGTTTGTATGAATCTGGCAAGTTACGAACTTGGTTGCCGTGGATAACGATAATCGGTGGGTTGTAGCCACCAGCGTGCGCGTATTTCAGTTTCACACGACGGCCACGAACCATAGGCGGTTGGTGATCATCAGTCGCCATCTTCATGATACGAGTTAGCACAGAAGTACCAACACGAGTAGTCGCTGATTTGTAAGCTTCTTGTACAGACTCAAACAAGTGACCAACACCTGTACCGTGAAGTGCAGAGATAAAGTGAATACGTGCGAAATCAACGAAGCCTAAGCGACGGTCTAGCTCTTTCTTAACGCGTTCTTTAACGTCGTTATCTAGGCCATCCCACTTGTTTACGGCAATAACAATTGAACGACCAGCGTTCAACGCAAAGCCTAGCAAGCTTAGATCTTGATCAGAGATGTTTTCGCGAGCATCGATAAGCAGCAATACAACGTTAGCATCTTCAATCGCTTTCAGTGTTTTAACCACTGAGAACTTCTCTACCGTTTCGTTGATGTTTTTACGACGACGAACACCCGCAGTATCGATTAGAACGTATTCACGCTCGTCACGCTGCATTGGGATGTAGATAGAGTCACGAGTCGTACCTGGCATATCGTAAACAACCACACGCTCTTCACCAAGAATACGGTTCGTTAGCGTTGATTTACCTACGTTAGGACGGCCAATGATCGCTAGTTTGATCGGTTGATCTTGAAGACGCTTGAATTCTGCTTCAGCTTCTTCTTCTGTAAATTCAACCTGCTCTTCTTCTTCGTCTTCAAACTCAGTTAAGTCGCTTACTTCGCCATTCTCAGCTTTTAGCGCTTCTGCGAATGGGTTAAGAGCAAGGTCAATAAGTGCAGTAACACCACGACCATGCGCCGCAGCGATTTGGTACATGTCTTCTACACCTAGTTGCCAGAAGTCAGCACTTGCAGCATCAGGGTCGATACCATCAACCTTGTTTACTACTAGCATTGAAGGCTTTTCTAGTTGACGTAGGTGCTTAGCAATCGCCACGTCTGAAGGTGTTAGACCCGCACGGCCATCTACCATAAATAGAACGACATCAGCTTCATCAATCGCCGCTAGCGACTGTTCAGCCATTTTAGTTTCAACACCTTCTTCAGTACCGTCGATACCGCCAGTGTCAATAACAATAAAGTCATGCTCGCTAAAATGAGCATGACCGTATTTACGGTCACGCGTTAAGCCAGGGAAATCCGCAACCAATGCATCACGAGTTCGAGTCAATCGGTTAAATAACGTAGATTTACCTACGTTCGGACGCCCTACTAGAGCAACAACAGGTACCATAACAACCTCTACAATTTCTTCTCTAAATGTAGTTATAGGTAAGCACTTGTTCGCAAGTTTAAACTCTTACCTATAACCACACGGTTTATTAATTTTTAACAACAAAACGGCTCCTGGCTGTTACCAACCAGGAGCCGACTGTGAATTATATCACGCTTTTATTGGCTAATCGTTAGTTTCTTTACATCGCCATTGCGAGTCGTCACTAAGTAGCCTTCAGGCAGTTCAATTGGTGCAACCGCAAAGCCGCTATCATCGACAAGCTGTTGAGCAACAAACTCACCCGATGAACGATCCAACCAGTGCAGATAACCTTCAGTATCACCCACGACTACATAACCATTAATAATAGCAGGTGCTGTCAGTAAGCGGTTTTCTAACAATGGAGTGCTCCACAGTTCAGTACCACTACGCGCATCAACCGCAACCACATGGTCTTTGTCGGTAACAACGAACAAACGGCTACCATCACTTGCTAAATCAATCGCTGATGAGTAGTTACGTTTCCAAATTGGCTTACCAGAACGAAGGTCGATAGCAATCAGCTGACCATTGATACCTACGGTATACAGGGTGCCACCAAGAACAATTGGAGATGCATCAACATCAACCAAACGATCAATTTCCGTTGCACCTTTTGGTGTGCCTACTGGCTGTTGCCAAATAAGCTGACCACGATCAACGATAGCCGCAGCTAGACGACCATTTGCTGTACCCCAGAATACACCACCAGAAACTGCAACAGGCGAGCTATCGCCACGCAGTGTTAGGCTTGGTACTTCCGTACTGATGGTCCATTTTTGTTCACCGCTTGCTTGATCTAACGCGATCAACATACCGCGACTGGTATGAACAATGACCATGTTGCTATCAGTTGCTGGGGATGCAAGCACCTCGCCATTGACTGATACACGCCACAGCTCTTCACCGGTCGATTCTTCCAGTGCGATCACTTCGCCATTTTCAGAACCAACAAAAACTTTACCGTAAGCCGCCGTTAAGCCACCCGATAAACGAGCCAATACGTCTTTCTCAAGATCGACTTTCCACAGCGCTTTACCTGTATCAGGATCAAGCGCTTTAACCATACCTTCACGGCTTGCAACAAACACTTTGTCGTAAGCCAATTCTGGCGTTAGTTTTGAAAAGTAGTGACCAACACCATCACCAACCGACGTAGACCATTCCTGACTAGGAGTGAACTCGCTGTTTACCGTTGGGACTGGAGCCATGATTACGGTGTCTTCTTCACCCGCACAGCCAGCTAGTAGGCCAAGAGCAATCGCACACAACGCCGCTTTTGGAAACATCTTCTTCATTCAAAGCGCCTTATTTAGCTAGGTCGTCAAGTTTGATTTGAAGCGTTTGGCTAGCGTCAACAGCTTGCTGTGCTTCTGTGTAAGCACTGTATGCTGCGTCTGTGTCGCCTTTACGAAGTGAGATATCACCACGCAGTTCAGCAACACGGCCTTTCCAAGATTCGTCTGTCATAGCAGCAAGATCAGTCAGTGCTGCGTCAAATTCACCTTGCTCAGCTTTAATACGTGCAACACGGTAAGTAAGTAGTGGCGCAAGTGCCGCGTCCTTAGTTGCCGATTTTGCCCACTCGAGCTGTTCAAGTGCCGCCGCTAGATCGCCTGCTTGTACTTGTACTTTTGCTAGTTGCATAGCAGCAAGTACTGAGTACTCAGCATCTTTGTTTGCGTCGATGAAAGCTTGAATATCAGATTGAGCATCAACACCCTTAACATCAAGAGCTGAAATTACAGAGGTGTAGCTTTCTGAAGCTGCTTCACGCGCTTCAACTACTGAATCTTGGTAATAGCGCCAGCCAAATAGACCACCTAAACCAATAACCGCACCAAAGATTACGGCTTTACCGTTCTCTTTCCACCAATCTTTAATGGCTTCAACTTGTTGCTCTTCGCTATCGTAAAGTTCCACTTCCTGTCCTCTTTAATTCTTTAAACGCCAGCATAGTGCTGACGTTAGTATTCATTATGAGCGTTTGCTCAATGGCTAATTAGATTAGCGCAGCAACTTTCTCTGCAACTTCCGTTTGAGACACGGTTTCTTGCTCGCCGCCAACCAGATCTTTTAGCACAACTGTATTGTCAGCAACTTCGTTCTCACCAAGTACCAGCGCCACAACAGCACCTACTTTGTCAGCACGTTTGAATTGCTTCTTGAAGTTACCACCACCGAAGTGGTTCATTACACGCACGCCTTCAACGGTGTCGCGTAATTGATTCGCTAACTGCATGCCCGCGATCATAGTACCTTCGCCAGCAGCAACTACGTATACATCAACGCTACGACGAACTTCTGTTAGCTCTAGCGTTTCCATCATCAGAACCAGACGCTCTAGACCCATTGCGAAGCCAACTGCATTGGTTGCTTTGCCGCCTAGTTGCTCAACAAGACCATCGTAACGACCGCCGCCACATACTGTACCTTGAGCACCAAGGCTGTCTGTGATCCACTCAAATACAGTGCGGTTGTAGTAATCTAGGCCACGTACTAGACGCTCATTAACTTGGTATTCGATACCAACAGCGTCAAGAAGTTCACACAAACCAGCAAAATGTTGCTTCGATTCTTCACCTAGATATTCAGATAGTCGAGGTGCGTCACCTAAGATAGCTTGAACATCAGGGTTCTTAGTATCAAGTACACGTAGAGGGTTAGTGTGCATGCGACGTTTGCAGTCTTCGTCAAGCACATCAATGTGTTGCTCAAGGAAAGCCACTAACGCAGTGCGGTAGCTAACGCGATCTTCTTGAGAACCGATTGAGTTCAGCTCTAGGCGAACGTGCTTGTCGATGCCTAGCTCACGCCATAGACGTGCTGTCATCATGATAAGTTCTGCGTCAACGTCTGGACCGTCTAGGCCAAACACTTCAACACCACATTGGTGGAATTGACGGTAACGACCTTTTTGAGGACGCTCGTGACGGAACATAGGGCCCATGTACCATAGGCGCTGTTCATCACGGTTGATAAGGCTGTTTTGAATACATGAACGAACACAACCTGCTGTGCCTTCTGGACGCAGCGTTAGGCTATCGCCATTGCGGTCGTCAAAGGTGTACATCTCTTTAGAAACAACGTCTGTCTCTTCACCAACTGCACGGCTAAATAGGTTTGTTTCTTCAACGATAGGCATACGTACTTCGTTGTAACCGTATGCACTCACCACGTTTTTAACTGCGCTTTCTACTTTCTGCCACAGTGGTGATTGAGTTGGAAGGCAGTCGTTCATGCCTCGAATTGCTTGAATATTTTTAGCCACAGTATTTATTCCGTAATTTCTCACGACCAGGTGTTAGTGCGAATAGACAATCACACCCCACCGCGTTGTATTAATCTTCTAAGTTTTCTACATCAATGCGATTTGCTTTATCAAGCACTGACGCTTTTGCACGAATCTTAGCTTCAAGTTTGTCGACAAGGTCATCGTTGTCGAAGCGCTCTTTCTGACGCTTACCATCTTCGTAGAAGGCACTCTTACGTGCACTACCAGCTAAACCTAAGTGAGACACTTCAGCTTCACCAGGGCCGTTAACCACACAACCGATGATAGATACGTCCATTGGAGTGATCACGTCTTCTAGGCGCTCTTCAAGGGCATTAACGGTGTTAATAACATCGAACTCTTGACGAGAACAGCTCGGACACGCAATGAAGTTGATGCCACGCGAACGAATGCGCAAAGATTTAAGAATATCAAAGCCAACTTTGATCTCTTCAACCGGATCAGCCGCTAGCGATATACGCAGCGTATCGCCGATACCTTCAGAAAGAAGCATACCTAAACCTACCGCTGACTTCACAGAGCCTGCACGCGCACCACCCGCTTCGGTAATACCAAGGTGGAGAGGTTGATCAATCTGCTTAGCCAGCAAACGGTAAGAACCGACAGCAAGGAATACATCAGAAGCCTTCACGCTGACTTTGAATTGATCAAAGTTCAGACGGTCTAGGATATCTACATGACGCATTGCTGATTCAACAAGCGCTTCTGCTGTAGGTTCTGTGTATTTCTCTTGGATCTCTTTCTCAAGAGAACCGCCGTTAACACCAATACGAATCGGAATATTCATATCACGTGCACAATCAACAACTGAGCGGATACGGCTTTCGTTACCGATGTTACCTGGGTTGATACGCAGACAGTCAACGCCGTATTCCGCCACTTTAAGTGCGATACGGTAGTCGAAGTGAATATCAGCAACCAAAGGAACAGAGACCTGCTGCTTGATTAGCTTAAAGGCTTCAGCTGCATCCATAGTCGGTACAGATACGCGAACGATATCAGCGCCAACTTTTTCCAGAGCTCTAATTTGAGCAACGGTCGCGGCTACATCTGTTGTTCTTGTGTTGGTCATGGATTGCACAGCAATTGGTGCACCATCACCGATCGGCACATCACCCACATAAATACGGGTTGATTTGCGACGAATAATAGGAGATTCGTGTTGCATATTAACTCTAAGGTAAGGTTATTCTAGCTACTTTGCCTGAAGTATACCCAGAAAGGTCGACAGGTTCACTTGCAAATGTCATTGATACGCCTTCTGGCGCACCTAGAATCACTTTATATGGCGCAGTTCCTGATAGATTTAACGACTGACCTGCTTTTTTGATGCCAGTCGACAAGGTTTTACCCGTTGCATCTTTTACTTGGATCCAGCAATCAGCGGTGAACTGCATCACTAGTTCGTTAGCCACAGCTTCAGGAGCCGTGCTAGCTTCAACCGTTTCTGCATTCGCAGCAGCTTCAGCAGTTGGTTCAGTCTCTGTTGTTTGTTGTGCAGAAGTTTCGTCAGCTGGAGTAACAGCATCTGAACTTTCTTCCGCATCGCTTATCGCAGCAAGGCCTTCAGCACCTTCAACAACAGAAGCACCCGCTTCGTTTTGTTCAGCTTCAATCACTTCTAAAGAGGTGAATTCAGGGGCAAGTGATTCTTCTACCGCTAGCTCTTCTGAGCTTTCAGTATTCGCTAAAGATTGAGATAGGGTGTCTTGTTGTTGGTTCTGCCACCACCAAAGTGAGGAGATACCCGCAATGACCGCAAAAATACTCCAAGTCAGGATCATAATACGGCTGTTGTGCTTCTCGGTTTTGGTCTTACGAGAAAAGCTCAACATTTCTTGCTCTTGATGCTGAGCATCACCGGCATGATGCAGCGCACTCAATACGACTTTTTCGTCAAGATTGACGTATTTCGCGTATGAACGAATATAGCCACGCATAAACGTCGCCACTTGATCTGACTCGAATTGGTTTTCTTCAATTTGTTGGATCAGCGTAACGCGAAGTTTCAAGCGATCAGAAATCTGCTTTTGCGTTAAACCAAGAGATTCTCGTTTGTTCTTAAGCAGCGTTCCCGCTTCCAAAGCTGGAGCTACGGTTTCTTGCGTTTGTGTATCTTGTTCTGTGTTCATAGAGAGTGAACTTCTAAAGTATTATCGCAGGTTGAGGAGAGCGTTTTCTTATTGTCGTTTAAGCTCAATCTAACAACCCACGTTATGTGGAATTTTTCCTGCTATCTAAATCATCAACCCTTAAAGGCGAACATCATTCATTTGTTATGGATGACCTTCTCAGGAAGCTAGTTTATCAAGTAGCCAACCTAAATAGACATATTGATGATCAGTAGCAAGCGAGCACTTAAATTAATTTAAGATTAGTTAATCATAAGCTAATGCCATTACAAGGCAAAAACACTTTAAACAAAATTTACCGTCAGCTCATGGTTTTGTCCAAAATTTGACGAAAAATGTAAGAAAGCGTGGGCAAGAAGTCCAAAAAATCAAAAACTGCACCCCAGAAAAGCAACAAGCCAGAAGTAAGACTTCTGGCTTGTTTAGGTTCTAATCGCGTTTTATACCGCTTTTACTTCAATCACACCACCGGCAATCAAGTTCGCTTCAGAGGCTGCTTTGATCATTTTGGTACGTTTGGTTCTATCAATCACATCACCGACTAACTGACCACACGCGGCATCAATATCATCACCACGAGTCTTACGAACGGTTACTGTGTAGTTGTATTCCATCAGCGTTTTTTGGAAGCGATCAATACGAGAGTTGCTTGGCTTCTTATAAGGCGACCCCGGGTAAGGGTTGAATGGAATCAAGTTGATCTTACAAGGCGTCTCTTTCATTAGCTCAGCAAGTTCACGTGCGTGGTCCATATCATCATTCACATGATCCAATAACACGTACTCAACCGTTACTTTACCGCGGTTAGCATTTGAAGATGCAATGTAACGACGAACAGATGCTAGGAAGTCTTGGATATCCCAACGGTCGTTGATCGGCATGATTTGGCTACGTAGTGCATCGTTTGGCGCATGTAGAGAAATAGCCAATGCGACATCGATGTTGTCTGTCATTTGGTCAAGGCCAGAAACAACACCAGAAGTTGATACGGTTACACGACGCTTAGACAGTGCGAAACCTAGATCATCAAGCATGATTTCTAATGATGGCATTAGGTTCTTCATGTTCAATAGAGGCTCGCCCATACCCATCATTACAACGTTAGTAATTGGACGACGACCGGTTTCTTTTTCTAGGCCGATTTCGCGAGATGCACGCCAGATTTGGCCAACAATCTCTGAAACTTTTAGGTTACGGTTGAAGCCTTGTTGAGCTGTAGAACAGAACTTACATTCAAGTGCACAACCAACCTGTGAAGATACACATAGCGTCGCACGGTCACCATCTGGGATGTATACCGTTTCAACGTCTTGGTCGCCAACGCTCATCGCCCATTTAATTGTGCCATCTGAAGAGTGTTGAGCTTCAGAAACAACAGGTGCAACAATCTCACAGCGACGTTGAAGTTTCTCACGTAACTTTTTGTTGATGTTATTCATTTGTTCGAAGTCATCGACACCGAAGTGATAAATCCACTTCATCACTTGCTCTGCTCGAAACGCTTTCTCATTCAGTTCTTCTGTGAAAAATTTACGAAGACCTTTACGATCAAAATCGAGTAGATTGACTTTAGCTGTGGTCATGATGCCTCTCAATGACGGAACAATAATTAAGGGCGCGAATTGTACAGGCTTTACGCAACTTCAACAAGCATTGTAAAACCCTGTGTTTATTAAGACATTCAAACTTAAGCGATTAAAATTTGAACGATTGTATTTATCGGCCTGAGATTACCCAATTTAAACAAAGATTCCCGATTACACTCCTTCGTCGCTTTCGGGAATGACGTAAATAATCACCAATTGCTCGATAATATTTACCACGAGATGGTTGCTCCAAAGTTCCCCGTCATTCCAGAACTGAGGAACGAAGTATCTGGAATCTCCAATAACAAAAACAGATTCCCGATTACGCTCCTTCGTCGCTTTCGAGAATGACGACTAAATTGATTATCGAGAGCGTAAAATCCACTTACAAAAAAGGCCTCACCGAGGTGAAGCCTTTAGAATAATTTGCAGTGCCGATTATTGAGCTGGGCGTGGGCAAATTTCAGATTCTGGGAAGAAGAATTCGATTTCGCGAGCTGCAGACTCAGGGCTGTCGCTGCCGTGAACTGAGTTGTAACGCATGCTGATTGCGTAGTCAGCACGGATAGTACCGCATGCCGCTTCTTCTGGGTTTGTTTTACCCATAAGCTCACGGTAACGAGCGATAGCGTTTTCGCCTTCAAGCACTTGAACCATGATAGGACCAGAAGTCATAAACTCTTTAAGAGCTGGGAAGAACTCTTTACCTTCATGTTCAGCGTAGAAGCCACTCGCTTGCTCTTCAGTAAGACGAACCATTTTAGCAGCAATAATTTCTAGGCCTGCTTTTTCGATACGGTGGTAGATTTCACCAACAAGGTTACGCTTAACTGCATCCGGCTTAACAATTGAGAACGTTCTTTCTAGAGCCATAGGGATTCCTTCACTTCATTTTTTTGTTATTAAATACTGAAATTACTGAGATCTTTCGATCTGAGCTTTATGAATGAGTGGCACAAAATACCGCTCACCCTTATTACTATTTTGCTTGGTCGATAAGAAGACGAGCCAGTGTGCGAACGCCCATACCCGTTGCGCCTGCCGCCCACTTGTCACTTGCTGACTTACGGTAAGTACCCGCGCAATCCATATGAATCCAACCTTTTTTGTAGTCATCTACAAAGTAAGAAAGGAATGCCGCTGCTGTACTTGCACCCGGTGTGTAATCGCCTGTGCTGATGTTTGAAAGATCAGCAAAGTTTGAAGGCAACATACCACGGTGGAAATCAGCAAGAGGCAGTGGCCATAAGCCTTCTTTCTCTTGGTTTGCCGCTGTTAGCGCTTGGTGAGACAACTCATCATCGAAGCTTAATAGTGCGTGGTAGTCGTTACCTAATGCGTTTTTAGCCGCGCCTGTTAGCGTTGCACAGTCGATGATCAGCTCAGGGCTTTGTGCACTTGCGTACATCAGGCCATCAGCTAGCACTAAGCGACCTTCCGCATCAGTGTTCATGATCTCAACTGTTTTACCGTTTTTGTAGGTAATGATATCGCCAAGCTTCAATGCGCGACCAGAGATCATGTTCTCTGCGCAACATAGAATAAGCTTGATGCGCTTGTTAAGACCGCGTTCAATCGCAAGACCTAAACCACCAGTAATCGTTGCTGCGCCACCCATGTCAGCTTTCATCGCTGTCATGAATTGGCCTGGCTTGATACTGTAACCGCCCGAATCGAACGTAATACCTTTACCGACTAAACAAGCAAATACAGGTGCGTTTTCATCGCCTGTTGGGTTGAAGTCCAGTTGCAGCATTGCTGATGTACGCTCAGAGCCACGGCCGACCGCGTAGATGCCTTCCCAACCTTCGGTTAGTAGATCCTTGTCTTTAACAATCTTCGCTTTAACAGTGCCCGCTGGTGCCACTGACTTGATGTATTCTGCAGCCATTGTCGCAAGTTGACGAGGTGCCACTTCTTCAGCGGTTTTATTGATAATGTCACGCGTCCAGTCAGTTGCGCGAATACGAGCTTCAAGCTCAGTTTGATCGGCTTCTGAAAGTGCATCCCATTCCAATGCATTCTTTTTCTTTGGTCCACGGTAGCCTTGGTAGAAAGCCCAAACGCTTTCTAGATCCCAACCTTCACCACGAAGTGAAACGAATGCGATACCTTGTCCGTCAAGCGTACGACCCGCACGTTGAACTGCGCCTAGATCGTGGCCTTCACCAATGTGAATTGTCGCTCCCGCTTCTGAGAACGATAAAATAGCTCTTGCTCCCCACTGAGGCTGGGCAGCTTCTTGACTTAAAAATACTGACATCTGTGTAGACATGATTTCTCCTTGTCATGAACCACTTCGAGAGTGTGATTCTGATTATTTTTTATTAGCGCACTGATGTTAGCATTATGTAGGAGGAAAATGTCATTTTGATAAAAAAACGGACCATAAGGTCCGCTTTTTTTAGTAAGAATTGTTAACTTGGCTGCGTTTTATATTGGACTGATGCCAACCCGCGACCAAATCATCAGATAAGAGGATTAATCCATCTCATCCATCCAGCACAAAATAATAGCCTCTAAGATTTTCTCATTCGAGTGGTTAGGCTCGTCGTCGAACTCTTCAAGGTCTAGCACCCATTGATGCAGATCGGTAAAACGTACCGTTTTAGGATCAGTATCAGGGTACAAATCACATAGCTCAATTGCGATATCTCGCGAATCAACCCACTTCAAGCTCATAACACTTCCTTATATTTATCAGCGACGCTCTGTCACCTTTATGATCTATATTCTAGGCCAGTTTTCTTAGTATGTTTGTCTAAGCAATAACTCTCTCAGTCATCGCTGTATTAGCCATGACTGAGAACAGGTTCTTAATGGTCTTCAGAAGCCAGGTTCAACGTGTACTTTGGAATCTCTACAACAAGATCCGTATCAGCCACTTTAGCTTGGCAACCCAAGCGAGATTCCATCTCTAAGCCCCATGCTTTATCTAGCATGTCGTCTTCTAGATCATCACTCTCTTCTAAAGAATCAAAACCTTCACGAATCACAACGTGACATGTCGTACATGCACACGATTTTTCACATGCGTGTTCAATACCAATACCGGCCTTCAATGCAACATCAAGAACCGTCTCACCAGTTTTTGCTTCTAAAACAGCGCCTTCTGGACATAGATCTTCGTGAGGTAAAACAATAATCTTTGGCATGTTTATCTATTCTCTAACTATTAAATATTATCGACTGACTGACCTGACAGTGCAGCACGAATTGATTTATCCATACGACGAGAAGCAAAGTCTTGGCTCGCTTTGTCGGTATTCTTAATTTCTAGTTCAATAGCATCAGCGTTGTCGCCATTACGCACTTCAATCAGTGCTTCAATCGCTTGAACAAGTTGTTGTTTGCCTTGCTCATCAAGTAGCTCGTCACCGTCGGCTTGCATTGCAGCGATAAGGCCTTCGATAACGCGATCCGCTTCTACGCGTTGCTCAGCAAGAGCACGCGCTTGCATGTCTTCTTTTGCAAACGTCATCGAATCTTTCAGCATGCTAGCCACTTCGTTGTCGCTTAGACCGTAAGAAGGCTTAACTTGGATTTCAGCTTGAACGCCAGTGCTCTTCTCCATTGCGGTAACCGATAGCAGGCCATCAGCATCCACTTGGTAAGTAACACGAATATGAGCAGCACCTGCAGTCATCGGCGGGATGCCTTTCAGAGCAAATCGAGCCAGTGAACGACAGTCATCAACCATCTCACGCTCGCCTTGCACGGTGTGTACTGTCATTGCAGTTTGACCGTCTTTGAACGTGGTAAACTCTTGTGCACGAGCAACTGGGATCGTGGTATTACGAGGGATGATCTTTTCGACTAAGCCACCCATGGTTTCGATACCCAGTGACAGAGGGATAACATCCAATAGCAGCATCTCAGAGTCAGGCTTGTTGCCAACTAAGATATCCGCTTGAATCGATGCGCCAATCGCAACCACTTCATCAGGGTTAATACTGGTTAATGGAGTACGACCAAAGAAGCCACCGACCATTTCACGAACAAGTAAGGTACGAGTTGAACCACCTACCATCACGACTTCTAGTACTTCATCCGCGTCAACTTCCGCATCTTTCAGTGCTCGGCGGCACGAAAGCAGCGTTTTCTTAACTAGTGGCTTGATGATCTCTTCGAACTCTTCACGAGTTAAAGAGCCAGACCAACCTAGTGCTTCAACATTAACGCTTTCAGCTTCAGATAAGCCAATCTTCGCTTCTGTTGCTGCGTCTAGAAGAATACGGTTCTGTTCTGCTGTCAGCTCTAACAAGCCCATTTGCTCTTGGAAATGATCCGCAATTAAATGGTCAAAGTCATCGCCGCCTAATGCAGAGTCACCACCGGTTGCTAAAACTTCGAAGACACCTTTAGACAGGCGTAGGATAGAGATATCAAACGTACCACCGCCTAAGTCATAAACAGCGATTACCCCTTCTTTACCTGAATCCAAGCCATAAGCAATCGCAGCTGCAGTGGGTTCATTAAGAAGACGTAACACATGAAGACCAGCAAGTTGCGCTGCGTCTTTGGTACCTGCACGTTGTGCATCATCAAAGTACGCAGGGACGGTAATCACGGCACCAGCCAATTCACCACCTAACGTCGACTCAGCACGTTGACCGAGTGCACGAAGAATATCTGCAGATACTTGAATTGGGTTCTTATTTCCTTGCGCTGTGTTAATCACAGGCAGGCCATTATCACTTTCTTCAAACTGATATGGCAGAGATGGGTATCGCTGTTGAATATCTGACAGTGAACGACCGATTAATCGCTTAACTGAGATAATGGTATTTTTAGGATCAGTTTGTGCATTTACACGCGCTTCATCACCAGTGGTGTACGACTCTGACTGATAGTGAACAACGGAAGGGAGAATACTGCGACCTTGTTGATCAACAAGCGTGCTTGCCTCACCACTGCGCACTGACGCAACCAATGAGTTTGTTGTACCTAAATCAATACCCACTGCAAGCTTGTGCTGGTGAGGAGCGGCGCTTTGCCCTGGTTCTGCAATCTGAAGTAGTGCCATGGATGTGTCCTTGTTATACGAACTAGCCGATCAAACGATCTTCAACTAACTCGATTTCATTCTTTAATTTTGCAATAAACTTAAGCTTTCTTACTCGGTCTGCAGCTTCTAACCAAGCTTCGCTGTCGAGTTCTTGTTGGATAGCGCTTAATTGTTGTTTATACATTTTGCTAACCTTTCCTTCAAATGCAAACAAAGCATCTTCAGGATCAGAACTGTCGGCGATATCTTCCAGCTCTTCACGCAATTCCATTTGCTCCATCAGGAACATAGGATCTTGCATAGTCTGCTGCTCACCACGAATATCCTCACCATGTTGAACTAACAGGTATTCAGCGCGGCTGACTGGATTTTTCAACACCTGGTACGCATCATTGATTTGCGCAGCTTTTTGCACAGCCAGCAAGCGATCTCGCTCAGAAGCCGTGGCAAATTTATCAGGGTGGAATTGGCGTTGCAGATCTCTAAACTGAGAAGAAAGAAGGCTACCATCCAGTTGAAACTGAAGTGGTAGCCCAAATAATTCGAAATGATTCATGTAACGGTGGTCCTAAGTTTAGGCTCTTTACTTAGAGCCTAATTTTATTCTTCGCTCATTATAAACGCTCAACGATTGAGGCGTTTATACATTGAAGCTCTCACCACAACCACATTCGCCTTTCGCGTTAGGGTTGTTGAATTCAAAACCTTCGTTTAGGCCTTCTTTTACGTAATCAAGCTCAGTACCGTCTAGGTAAACTAGGCTCTTTGGATCAATGATGACCTTAACACCTGAATGCTCGAACACTTCGTCTTCTTCGTTGAGCTCGTCAACGAATTCCAGTACATACGCCATACCCGAACAGCCAGTAGTTTTTACCGCTAAGCGCAACCCGATACCTTTACCTCGGTTATCTAGGAAAGCTTGAACTCGGCTTGCTGCCGTATCTGTCATGGTGATGGCCATACTACAACCTTGTGTTTTATATAAATTGAGAACTCAGGGGGAGCACAAAGGGTGCTCCCAAATATTACTTTTTTGAAGTGATTACGTTGTAGAAACGATTAGTGCTTCTTTTTGTAATCCGCAACCGCTGCTTTGATTGCATCTTCAGCAAGAATTGAACAGTGAACTTTCACTGGTGGCAACTCTAGCTCTTCTGCGATTTCAGAGTTTTTAATAGCAGCTGCTTCATCAATACTTTTACCTTTAACCCACTCAGTGACTAGTGAGCTAGAAGCGATTGCGCTACCGCAACCGTAAGTCTTGAATTTTGCGTCTTCAATAATACCTTCTGCAGATACTTTGATTTGCAGTTTCATTACGTCACCACAAGCTGGTGCGCCAACCATGCCGCTACCTACACTTGGATCTTCTTTATCAAACGAACCTACGTTACGTGGGTTTTCGTAGTGATCAATTACTTTTTCGCTATATGCCATGATAGTTACCTCGAATCCTCTATTTCCGTGAGATTAGTGATGAGCCCACTCAACAGTGTTCAAATCAATCCCTTCTTTATACATATCCCATAGAGGAGACATGTCGCGTAATTTATTTACTGCTACACGGATTTGTGCAATCGCGTAGTCGATTTCTTCTTCCGTAGTGAAACGGCCGAATGAAAAACGTACTGAGCTGTGTGCCAGTTCATCGTTTAAGCCAAGAGCGCGTAAAACGTATGAAGGCTCAAGACTCGCTGATGTACATGCAGAACCTGATGATACCGCTAAGTCTTTTAAAGACATAAGCAGAGATTCACCTTCAACGAAAGCAAAGCTCACGTTTAGGTTATGTGGTACACGTTGATCTAAGTCGCCATTTACCGTTACTGCTTCTAGATCTTGAACCCCTTTCAATAGACGCTCGCGAAGTGCTAGTGCGTGGTCATAATCTTTCTGCATGTCTTGTTTAGCGACAGCAAAAGCTTCACCCATACCCACGATTTGGTGAGTAGCAAGCGTACCAGAACGGAAACCACGTTCGTGACCTCCACCGTGCATCTGTGCTTCAAGACGAATACGTGGCTTACGACGAACGTACAAAGCACCAATGCCTTTAGGGCCGTATGCTTTGTGTGCAGAAAGAGATATAAGGTCAACTTTCATCTCTTTTACATCTAGTGGGATTTTACCCGCAGACTGAGCCGCATCAACGTGGAAGATGATCTTGCGTGAACGACATAATTCGCCGATTGCAGAGATATCTTGGATTACACCAATCTCGTTGTTTACGTGCATGATAGAAACAAGAACCGTATCTTCACGCATTGCTGCTTGTAGCTTGTCTAAATCAATGATGCCGTTTGCTTCAGGCTCAAGGTAAGTCACCTCAAAACCTTCACGCTCTAGTTGGCGACATGGATCAAGAACCGCTTTATGTTCTGTTTTACACGTGATTACGTGCTTACCTTTCTTCTCGTAAAAGTGCGCTGCACCTTTGATAGCAAGGTTGTCTGACTCTGTAGCACCTGACGTGAAAACAATCTCACGTGGGTCTGCATTTAGTAGATCGGCAATTTGCTCACGAGCATTATCTACTGATTCTTCTGCCTGCCAGCCGTAACGGTGTGAACGAGATGCAGGGTTACCGAAGTTACCGTCCATCGTCATGCACTGAACCATTTTTTCAGCAACACGTGGATCGACTGGGCATGTAGCTGAATAGTCAAAGTAAATAGGCAGTTTCATTTTCTACTCCAATGTAAAAACTGACCGCTAAGAGCGGGCATTAACACCGTGAGGTGCTGCACTAATCGTTGTAGTGCTCGTATTTTTATGTGCAAAACCATTATTAACCGCAAGATCGATATCTTGACGATCAGAAATCTCTAAAACTTCGTTATCTTTCATTAGCTCACCGAGCGTAATGTCATTTAAGAAGCTGCTGATTCGGGAGCTTAAATCACGCCAAAGAGTGTGAGTTAAACAACGACTACCACCTTGGCAATCTGCTCGACCGTGACACTTAGTTGCATCAACTGATTCGTCTACTGCAGCAATTACAGTTCCGACAGCGATGTCGCTCGCTTCAGCACCTAAACGGTAACCACCGCCAGGACCACGAACACTAGCAACTAAGCCAGCTTTACGTAACTTAGAAAATAGCTGTTCTAAGTAAGATAATGAGATGCCCTGTCGCTCTGAAATATCAGCCAGAGGAACTGGGCTTTTTTGCGAATGCAGTGCTACATCTAGCATAGCTGTTACCGCATATCTTCCTTTAGATGTAAGTTTCATATCACACCGAATCCACATTGTTTATGTGGTTGGAATCTTCCCATACCTGACTAAATTGGTCAAGTATTTAGTTGACTATTTTAGTCAAGTATTCACCCTTAGGGTTTGTGTGGTTTTTATTTGTCGTTTTTGCTCTTCTCAATTGAAGTCAAAATGCCGCGTAGAGTGTTGATCTCTTGCAACTCTGGACGAGCTCGACTGAACAGACGACGTAGTTTATTCATCACCTGACCTGGCTTATCCTTAGAGATAAATTGGGTATCAATGATCACTTTTTCAAGGTGCTCATAGAACATTTCTAGTTCTTCGTGACGAGGGTACTCATCTTGTTGCTGTGGCTGATATTGGCTAGCGACCATATCAAGGTGAGCTACACGCACTTCGTAGCTCAGAGTCTGCACTGCCATTGCTAGGTTTAGCGAGCTGTATTCAGGGTTAGCTGGGATACATACATGGAAGTGGCACTTCTGAAGCTCATCGTTAGTCAAGCCAGTACGTTCACGGCCGAACACTAATGCGACTGGGTGCTTTTGACCTTCAATCGCAAACTTTTGTCCACACTCACGAGGCTCAAGCATTGGCCATTCAAGCGTACGTGAACGTGCACTCGAACCAACCACCAAACCACAGTCTTTTACGGCTTCGTCTAATGTAGAAACGATGGTCGCGTTTTCTGCGATGTCACCTGCACCCGCAGCCAGTGCTAAGGTCTGCCCGTCAACTTCACATTGAGGGTCTACAAGAACTAATTGACTCAAACCCATCACTTTCATTGCGCGAGCTGCTGATCCGATATTTCCCGAATGAGACGTACCAACCAGAACGACTTTTACATTGTCTAACATGCTATATGACACCACTTTAAAAATAATCGCGAGATATTAACACATAGCAAAGTAAAATGGTCAGACCCTTCGCGTAATGTGAAACCAAGAGTTCAAAAAATAACCACTTCCCTTTTGGTAAAACTTTGGTATACTCGCCGCCGCTTTAAATTGTTCTTTAACATCTTGTGGGAAAAACCATATGCATCCAATGCTAAACATTGCGATACGCGCTGCGCGTAAAGCTGGCAACCATATTGCTAAATCTCTAGAAACAACTGATAAGATCGAATCGTCTCTAAAAGGTAACAACGATTACGTTACTAACATTGCTCAAGAAGCTGAGTACATGATCATTGAGACAATCAAAGCATCTTACCCAGAGCACAGCATTATTTCTGAAGAGAAAGGCCTGACTGAAGGTAAAGACTCTGATGTACAATGGATCGTTGACCCACTGGATGGCACCAACAACTTTGTAAAAGGTTTCCCTCACTTCTCTGTATCTATCGCTGTTCGCATGAACGGTCGTACAGAAGTTGCTTGTGTTTATGACCCAATGCTAAACGAGCTATTCACAGCTCAACGTGGCGCTGGCGCTCAACTTAACAACGCTCGTATGCGTGTTACTCAACTAAAAGACCTTCAAGGTACTGTTCTAGCGACTGGTTTCCCATTCAAGCAAAAACAACACTCTGAATCTTTCATGAAGATCATCTCTGGTCTATTCATCGACTGTGCTGATTTCCGTCGTACAGGTTCTCCTGCTCTTGACCTATGTTACCTAGCAGCTGGCCGTGTTGATGGTTACCTAGAACTAGGCCTTAAGCCATGGGATCTAGCAGCTGGCGATCTAATCGCTCGTGAAGCTGGTGCTATCATGACTGACTTTGCTGGCGGTACTGATTACATGACTTCTGGTAATGTTGTTGCTTCAAGCGCACGTGGTGTTAAGTCTATTCTTAAGCACGTTCGTGAGAACGCTAACGAAGGTATGCTGAAGTAATTCAGACCTTACGTTAACGCTCCCTATTTTAAGGGCGCATAAAAATTCCAAAGCCTCGCTATATAGCTATAGCGAGGCTTTTTTGTATCTGCGATACGAGATACGAGATACGAGATACGAGATACGAGATACGAGATACGAGATACGAGATACGATCAGGATGTCTCTTAGTGAAATGAAGTTCAACATACTTCAACGCTAAATTGTATTGAGCTTCCCTAGAATACAGACGTAAAAAAACCGCTAGTTGCCTAGCGGTTTTTTTGGTTTAGCGAAACTTATTAAGCCAAGGCCTAAGGCATCTCGTCAAACTCTTCACCTTCTTTGTCCACTTGTGGTGGCATTAGGTGTTCACGCGTAATACCTAACTTCATAGCCAGTGCAGATGCAACGTAGATAGAAGAGTAAGTACCAACCGTAATACCCAATAAAAGTGCAGTCGCGAAGCCGTGGATCATAGCGCCGCCCTGAACGAACAGTGCGATAACTACGAATAACGTGGTACCAGAAGTGATCAATGTACGGCTCAATGTTTGTGTGATTGAGCTGTTCAGTACTTCAGGCGCTTCACCCTTACGCATCTTACGGAAGTTCTCACGAATACGGTCGAATACAACAATGGTATCGTTGAGGGAGTAACCGACGACCGTTAGCAAGGCTGCTACGATGGTAAGGTCGACCTCAATTTGCATTAGAGAGAACACACCCAGAGTGATGATAACGTCGTGCGCCAGTGCTAATACTGCACCCGCAGCCAAACGCCATTCAAATCGCACTGATACGTAGATCAATATACAGATAAGAGAAACTAGGATAGCAAGGCCACCCGCTTCTGTTAATTCGTCACCCACGTTAGGACCAACGAACTCGATACGACGCATTTCAACTTGCTCACCAGTACCATTCTCAATAGCAGAAAGGATTTGGTTACCAAGCGTTTCGCCCGCTACGCCATCACGTGGACGTAAACGAACCATCACATCACGAGCTGAACCGAAGTTCTGTACCGTCGCATCACCAAAGCCTTCGGCTTCTAGTGCACTACGAATATCAGGAAGGTGTGCCGGTTGTTCAAAACCAACTTCAATCAGAGTACCGCCAGTAAAATCTAGACCCCAGTTCAACGATTTCGTTGTTAGGGTGAAGATAGCAGTACCAATCATCAAGATAGAAAAAACAAAGGCAACCTTTGACCAACGCATAAAGTCGATCATTTTGTCTGCTTTTAGAATCTGAAACATATTAATTCCTAGCCTTAGATCGACAGTTTTTTAACGCGTTTGCCGCCATACATCAGGTTCACGATACAACGTGTTCCGACAATAGCTGTAAACATTGAAGTCAAGATACCGATAGACAGCGTTACCGCGAAGCCTTTGATAGCACCCGTACCCACAGCAAATAGAATGATTGCTGTTAGTAGTGTGGTGATGTTGGCATCGGCGATTGTGCTGAATGCGTTCGCGTAACCTTGGTGAATAGCTTGTTGTGGACTGCGTCCATCTCGAAGCTCTTCACGTATACGCTCAAAGATCAGAACGTTCGCATCAACCGCCATACCGACCGTTAATACGATACCGGCAATACCCGGTAGGGTCATGGTAGCCCCCGGAATCATCGACATAACACCGATAATCAACACCAAGTTAGCCATTAGCGCAACGTTCGCAATCAGACCAAAGCTACGGTAGTAAAGCAGCGTAAACAGCATTACAGCAGCCATACCCCAAACCATCGCCATGATACCCATATCGATGTTTTGCTGACCCATAGATGGACCAATCGTACGTTCTTCTACAATCGAGATAGGCGCAATCAACGCACCAGCACGCAGTAGAAGTGCCAAGTTATGAGCTTCAGCCGTTGAGTCAATACCAGTAATACGGAAGTTACGGCCTAGCGCAGATTGAATCGTCGCTTGGTTAATCACTTCTTCGTGCTTACTTAAGATAACTCGACCTTCCGGTGTTTTACGACCGCTGTCTTTGTACTCTGCAAATACCGTTGCCATTAGCTTACCGATATTCTGACGAGAGAATGCAGACATCTTGCTACCACCTTCGCTGTCTAGCGAGATGTTAACTTGAGGACGACCATATTCATCAACACTTGAGCTTGCATCAGTAATACTTGAGCCGCCTAGAATAACGCGCTTCTTAAGTACCACAGGACGACCATCACGATCTTGCTTGATTTCGCTACCCGCAGGGGCACGACCAGAAGCGGCAGCGGCTAAGTCAGCACTGCTATCCACTTCACGGAACTCAAGCGTCGCGGTAGCACCAAGAATTTCTTTAGCGCGAGCCGTGTCTTGAACACCAGGCAATTCCACTACGATACGGCTAGAGCCTTGACGTTGAACCAAAGGTTCAGCAACACCAAGTTCGTTAACACGGTTACGTAGAATGGTAATGTTTTGCTCTACCGCATAGTTGCGGATTTCTTGAAGACGAGCCTCTGTGAAGCTAGCAACCAAAGAAAAACGACCATTAGATTCAGAATCTACAAACGTCATGTCTTGGTGCTTAGATTGCAGTAGCGATTTCGCTTCAGCAAGCTGCTCGGCGTTACGTAGAATCACTTCAACCGCATCTTTACCAGATGGGCGAATTGCACGGTAACGGATTTTTTCTTCACGAAGTTCGCTACGGAACGCTTCTTCTTGTTGGCCAACCAGCTTTTGCATCGCAGCGTCCATATCCACTTCCATCAAGAAGTGAACACCACCACGTAGGTCAAGACCAAGCTTCATTGGTGCAGCACCAATAGATTCAAGCCAATCAGGAGTTGAAGCCGCTAAGTTTAAAGCAACGATTACGTCTTCATCTAATGCTTCAGTGATGACATCACGAGCACTAATTTGAGAGTCTGTATCGTTAAAGCGAACAAGAATGGAACCGTTTTCTAGAGCAACGGATTTAGTAGAAAGGTTTTCAGCTTCAAGAGCATTGGTGACAGCATCCAGCGTAGACATATCTACAGAGGCGCCGCGCGCCCCTGTAACTTGAACTGCCGGATCTTCACCGTATATATTCGGAAGTGCGTACAACGCAGCGATGGCGATAGTAAACACCACCATCAGGTACTTCCATAACGGGTAACGGTTTAGCACAGCGAGGATCCTCTAGCTGTTTATAGAGATTTCAGAGTACCTTTTGGTAGCACTGCTGTAACGAAGTCTTTCTTGATAACTACTTCGTTGTTTGCATTCAGTTCGATAGCAACGTAGTCACTGTCTTCTGCAATCTTAGTGATCTTGCCGATTAGGCCGCCGCTTGTAAGAACTTCATCGCCTTTGCCCATAGAAGACATAAGGTTCTTGTGCTCTTTAACACGCTTAGCTTGTGGACGGTAGATCATGAAGTAGAAGATCACAGCGAACATACCTAGCATGATAAGCATTTCGAAACCGCCGCCTGCTGGTGCACCTTCTGCTGCTGCGTGAGCTTGAGAAATAAACATTTAAAACATCCTCTATTTATATTTTCGTAATTGTTTGTCTAATTGGGTTGCATCCCTTTATTTTCAAGCCCCATCACTCGGAAGAGAGATAGGGCTCGCAAAAAAGAAATACTAAGATTCTTTACCTAGTGGTGGCACTTCACGCCCCATTCTTGCGTAGAACTCTGCAACGAACTCTTCAAAGCGGTCTTCATCGATAGACTGACGAATGTCTGACATTACTCGTTGGTAGAAACGCAGGTTATGAATCGTGTTCAGTCGAGCACCTAGGATTTCGTTACAACGATCCAAATGGTGTAAGTACGACTTGCTGTAGTTCTTACAAGTGTAACAGTCACACTCTGAATCTAGTGGTGTTGTATCGGTTTTATGCTTCGCATTACGGATCTTGATCACACCTTCAGTCACAAACAGGTGGCCGTTACGTGCATTTCGCGTTGGCATTACACAGTCAAACATGTCGATACCGCGACGAACACCTTCAACCAAGTCTTCCGGTTTGCCTACGCCCATTAGGTAACGTGGCTTATCTTCTGGCAGTTGAGGACATGTGTGCTCAAGAATGCGGTGCATATCTTCTTTTGGTTCGCCTACTGCTAGGCCGCCTACTGCGTAACCGTCAAAACCAATTTCAGTTAAACCTTTAACGGATACATCACGAAGGTCTTCGTACACGCCACCTTGAACGATACCGAACAGTGAGTTCGGGTTTTCAAGTTTGTCGAAGTGGTTACGTGAACGCTCAGCCCAACGAAGAGACATCTCCATTGAGTCTTTTGCTTCTTTGTGTGTCGCAGGGTAAGGCGTACACTCATCGAAGATCATTACGATGTCTGAACCTAAATCTTTTTGGATTTCCATAGACTTCTCAGCGTCCATGAAGATCTTGTCACCGTTTACAGGGTTACGGAAATGAACACCCTCTTCAGTGATTTTACGCATTGCACCTAGGCTGAATACTTGGAAGCCGCCTGAATCAGTCAGGATAGGACCGTGCCAGTTCATGAAATCGTGCAGGTCACCGTGCATTTTCATGATTTCTTGACCAGGACGTAGCCATAGGTGGAATGTGTTACCTAATAGGATTTCAGCACCTGTGTCTTTTACTTCTTCAGGTGTCATACCTTTAACAGTACCGTAAGTACCTACAGGCATGAATGCTGGGGTTTCAACGGTACCGCGTTCAAACTGAAGTTGACCACGACGTGCGCCGCTATTAGTTTTTTTAAGTTCGTATTTTAATTTCACGAAGCCTCCAATATGCCAGAGAAACAATCTGACTGTTAATTCAGAACCTTAGGCCAAACAAAAGTTCAGTCTAGTGAGTTCTATGAGGAGCGGTCGCGTATTCCTTGCGAGAGATTAGACAGACACCCTGCCCGACTCCTAGCTTACTGCTAGCACCCGTAAATTTTTGTATCGCTTAAACCAGCTTAAATCAGCTCGTTTTCTTATTGATGAACATAGCATCGCCGTAGCTGAAGAAACGATATTCGCTCTTCACGGCGTGATCGTATGCGCCCATCACATTATCGTAACCAGCAAATGCACTCACCAACATAATCAACGTTGATTCTGGCAAGTGGAAGTTGGTAATCAAGCAATCCACCAACTGGTATTCATAGCCAGGGAAGATGAAGATTTCTGTATCACCAAAGAAAGGAACGAGCTCAGTGCCTTTCTTCAATGCATCTTGAGCTGCACTTTCTAGTGAGCGTACTGATGTTGTACCAACAGCAATAATACGGCCGCCACGGGCTTTTGCTGCAGCTACGGCGTCAACCACTTCTTGCGGCACTTCAACGTACTCAGCATGCATGTGGTGATCGTTAATATTATCAACTTTTACTGGCTGGAACGTACCAGCACCAACATGAAGCGTCACGTAAGCAAACTCAACACCTTTTTCTTTCATGTCAGCCATTAGCTTGTCATCAAAGTGAAGGCCTGCTGTTGGCGCTGCAACCGCACCCGGCTTTTCATTATAGACAGTCTGGTAGCGCTCTTTATCTGCATCTTCATCAGGACGACCGATGTAAGGAGGCAGTGGCATGTGACCAACACTGTTAAGAATCTCTAAAACGCTTTGATCAGATGTGAAATGGATTTCGAATAACGCATCGTGACGCGCCACCATTTCAGCTTCATATTCATCGTTCTCACCAAGGAACAACTTGGTACCCGGCTTCGGTGATTTAGAACAACGAACATGCGCAAGAATGCTTTTCTCATCAAGCATACGTTCAACCAGCACTTCAAGCTTACCGCCTGATGCCTTGCGACCAAATACACGAGCTGGAATCACTCGAGTGTTATTGAAAACAACAAGATCGCCTGGCTCAACCAAGTCTAAAACGTCTTTAAACGAACCATCAGCTAGGTTACCGCTGTTGCCATCTAATTTAAGCAGGCGGCTTGCTGTACGCTCCTCTTGAGGGTAGCGAGCAATGAGTTCATCTGGTAGGTCAAAGTGAAAATCTGAAACTTGCATGTGTCTAGTCTTGTCTTAGTTGATGAGATTTGTGCCGTTGACGAATCATAAATCGTAGTTGCTGGATAATCGTTACGGTAAGTCAATCGTTACCAGAAACACATCGCAAACACGACTAAAAATTTCGCAGTGGGCTAGTATAGGCACACGAGCCGCAATAGCAAGGTTTACAGCACTGGATTATTGTAAAGAGGCGTAAAATAATGCGACTGATTCACCTCCTCAAGCTAAAGAATTAGTTGCATAAAACTCACCCAAGAATGCGTCAGATCTCAGTTATTTTTTGGATAAAAAACTATAGTAATAGCAACAAATAAAAAAGAAGGAGGTTCGTATGATCAAGGTTGAAGATATGATGACTCGCAACCCTCATACCCTATTGCGCTCACACTCACTGGCCGATGCTAAGCACATGATGGAAGCACTTGATATCCGCCATATTCCGGTCGTCGATTCCGACAGGCAACTACTAGGTGTCGTCACACAACGAGACGTTCTCGCCGCTCAAGAATCCAGCCTACAAAACATCCCACAAGCTCAATCTTTTACTCTTGCTACTCCCCTCAACGACATCATGCACAAAAGTGTTATGTCGGTAGAGCCGCGTGCAGGATTAAAAGAATCGGCTATCTACATGCAGAAACATAAAGTGGGCTGTTTACCTGTCGTAGAAAACCACGAACTAGTAGGCATTATTACAGACAGCGATTTTGTCACGATAGCGATCAATTTACTGGAGCTGCAAGAAGAAGTAGAGCCAGAAGAAGCAGAAGTAGAGTAACGCTCGGAATTGATATAAAGAAGAACGGCCAATTCAGCCGCTCAGAGGGATTGTTGTCGCAGCGGATTATTATAGAAGCTCAGATACCACATCCGCTAATTGATGGAATGTCTCACGACGCGAAGAGCTTGGTCGCCAGACAAGGCCAATATCTCGGTAGGCCTGCTGACCAGGAGGATCGATCACAACGAGATTCTGGTTTTCCAATAAACCGTGGTCGATCGCCATTTGCGGAATAAAGGTGGTTCCTAAACCATTGGCCACCATTTGCACCAATGTGTGAAGGCTCGTCGCAGTGAACGGGTTGATCTTCTCTTTATCCGTTAACTTACAAGCCGACACAGCATGCTCGGTTAAGCAATGCTCGTTCTCCAACAAAAATACAGATTCGTCTGGCAGGTCATCGTATTTAATCGGAACGCGAATACCATCAGCTTGATTGCGACTGATCACCATCCGGAAAGGGTCTTGCCCAACAACTTGGCTTTCCATATTGTCGATATCGACAGGCAAAGCCAGAATCAGCACATCTAAGTCTCCATGACGCAGCGCAGCCAATAGGTTGGTCGTTGTGTCTTCACGTAACAGCAAATTTAATTGTGGAAAGCGCTGGTTGGCTTCCTGTACCAAATCGCACAAAAGGAACGGCGCTATAGTAGGAATACACCCGACTCGCAGCTGCCCTTGCATCGCATCCCCGTTACATAGATTTCCAAGCTCTACGAGATCTTGTCCTTTCGCTAGTAGCTCTCGACCGTGCTTGACCACCAGCTCACCTGCTTGCGTGAAAACTAGCGGGCTCTTTTTATCTTTCTTCTCATAAAGCGGGCAACCAATCAGCTCTTCTAGGTTTTGAATGCCTTTACTTAGCGTAGATTGACTGACGAAACAGCGATCTGCGGCATCACTGAAATGACGAGTTTCGTGAAGAGTAACAAGATAGTGAAGTTGCTTAAGACTTGGCCATTTATTCATGAAATTACTTTGTAATATGAGTAGGATAAGTTAGGTAAAGGTCATTCGACCTAAGGACAGGACAAAGAATAAGCTTATCGCTTTTTTCGATTAACTTAATCTATTTAATTCGCTTTTTTCTATAGTACCGATTGTACTATAGTTTGTCCCGTAGAAACGGAGCCCAAACAAAGATGTGTTGGGCCAACTAATTTTTTAGGAGATTCCAAAATGGTACTAGTAGGTCGTCAAGCCCCTGACTTTACTGCAGCAGCTGTTCTAGGTAACGGTGAGATCGTTGATAACTTCAACTTCGCAGAATTCACTAAAGGTAAGAAAGCTGTAGTTTTCTTCTACCCACTAGACTTCACTTTCGTTTGTCCTTCAGAGCTAATCGCTTTCGACAACCGTCTTGAAGATTTCCAAGCTAAAGGCGTTGAAGTAATCGGTGTTTCTATCGATTCTCAATTCTCTCACAACGCATGGCGTAACACTGCTATCGCTGATGGCGGTATTGGTCAAGTTAAATACCCTCTAATTGCTGACGTTAAGCACGAGATCTGCAAAGCATACGATGTTGAGCACCCAGAAGCAGGCGTTGCTTTCCGTGGTTCTTTCCTAATCGACGCTGACGGTCTTGTACGTCACCAAGTAGTTAACGATCTTCCACTAGGTCGTAACATCGACGAAATGCTACGCATGGTAGACGCACTAAACTTCCACGAGAAGAACGGTGAAGTTTGTCCTGCACAATGGGAAGAAGGTAAATCAGGTATGGACGCATCTCCAAAAGGTGTTGCAGCATTCCTATCTGAGCACGCTGACGACCTAAGCAAGTAATTACCTCTTAAGCCCGAACTCAACGCGGGTTAATGGTTGGAAGACTCTCTATTAAAGAGACATAAAGCATAAGCTAATAGCGCAAAGCGCACCGCCAATCAGTTAAGAAGTAAAGTCCTATTAAAAGCCCGAAGTTAACGCTTCGGGCTTTTTGTTTTCCCCCTCCTCGCTCCCCTAGACTGACTCTTGTAATAGATAATTGAGGTAGCGATAAACCTAAACTTTACCTCTATTTTCCCTTATCCCCATCTATTCAGAATCACACCTAGATTGCTATTATTTCATCAGTATCTTTTTGAACGGATAAACACGATGAACACCGAAATTGAAGTCTGTATCGATAACTTAGAATCTCTTCATACCGCACTATCTGGTGGCGCGAATCGAATTGAGCTTTGCTCTTCATTAGCACTTGGCGGATTAACTCCAAGCTTCGGAATGATGAAACAAGCGGCAATAGTTTCGTCGGTTCCGGTCTACGCTATGATACGCCCAAGACAAGGCGACTTCATTTTCGATAACGACGATATGCTCTGTATGCTTGAAGATATTGAAGCTTGCGCAAATGCAGGATTGGATGGGGTCGTACTTGGTGTGTTAGCGCCGAACGGAAGTATTGATATGCCAAAGATGCAACAACTGGCTGACAAAGCGCACTCGTTAAAGCTTGGGATTACCTTCCACAGAGCCATCGATCAAAGCTCTGATTTCCAAGCAGCATTAGAACAAATCATTACACTTGGATGCGAAAGAGTCCTGACATCAGGGCTTGCTGCTAATGCTGAGCAAGGTATCGATGTATTGGCTGCAATGGTCAAACAAGCCGATGGACGAATTGATATCATGGCGGGGGCTGGCGTTAACGCTGCGAATGCCAAAATGATTCAAAGCGCTACCCAAGTACCTGCTCTTCACCTTTCAGGTAAATCGACAAGGCCGAGTCTAATGGAAAACAACTCAAGTGCTCAAATGGGCAGTGATAATATTGATGATTATCAGATCCCAGTGACAGATGCGAGTAAGATATCTGATGTGAGAGCCGCCCTCACCGCTTAGGGCAATAGTCGCCAGCATAAATCCAGAGAACCTCGCTGACTAATCTAACTGACTGACGTATATTAGATTTAATAGCGCAGAAAATTTTCATGGATAGATATGGCTAAAGACTTATTCAGCTCTCTTGATTTAAACCTGTTACGAAGCAAAACATGTTTGGAAGAAACCAAATCCACGGCTTTCAGGCTGAAATTGGCGTGGCAAGTTATGACGGTACGAAAACGCGCTCAGGCGAAGTAGAAGAGAAAACAACACATGGTATAAGCCTAGGCGGGGCCTACGTTTACCAAGCGACACCAATGCTTGGATTACGTGCTGGTGTTGATATGAATATTTTTGATCACAACAAAACCTTTGTGCCTTACGACACAACGGTCAATTTCAATCTTGGTGCCATTATTAGCTTCTAAAGATAAGCTCTATTTTAGTGCGTCATCAAGGCTTTGATCACCGAGGTGACGTACATCTTTACCCTTCACAAAGTAAATAATGTATTCGCAGATATTTTGGCAGCGGTCTCCCACTCGCTCAATCGCACGAGCTGACCACATCACCTGCAAAATATTAGGGATGTTCTTAGGGTCTTCCATCATATAGGTCATTAACTGACGAATAACGGCTTCGTATTCCGCATCCAACTTATCATCAAGTTTGTGAACTTCAGCAGCCGCATCAACATCCATACGAGCAAAAGCATCTAACACTTGGTGAAGCATGGTGATTGCCTGACGGCAAAGAGGCTCTAACGAAACATGGAATTTTTGCTCTTTGGTTGAAGGGATCTCAATAGCACCTTGCGCAATTTTAGAAGCAACATCGCCAATACGTTCCAGATCGGTAATCGTTTTGATGATCGCCATAATCAAACGCAGATCCTTCGCTGTCGGCTGACGCTTTGCAATGATTCGAGTACAAGCCTCATCAATCGACACTTCCATCGCATTCACTTTGTGGTCATCACGAATCACTTTTTTGGCCAATTCAACATCGTCTTTATGAAGCGCCTGCATTGCAAACGAGAGTTGCTGCTCCACTAACCCGCCCATGGTCAATACATGAGTACGGATCGATTCTAACTCGACATTGAATTGCCCTGAAATGTGGCGACCGAAATGCATACTTGCTCCTTGAAAGAAATGAAGAAAGCCATTTTTGTAGAGTGACTTAGCTCTAGATGACACCTTTGGAGAGGTTAGCCATATCTACCAGTAATGTAGTCTTCCGTCTGGTTTTTCAATGGAGACGTAAAAATTGAGTCCGTATCTGAGTACTCGATCAATTTTCCCATATGAATAAAGGCAGTATGGTCACTTACACGCGCGGCTTGTTGCATGTTGTGGGTAACAATCACCACTGTGTATTGCGTTTTGAGATCGTTGATCAACTCTTCAATCGTTAAAGTAGAAATCGGATCGAGTGCCGATGTCGGCTCATCTAACAACAGCACTTCAGGCTCAATCGCAACCGCACGAGCGATAACCAAACGCTGCTGTTGACCGCCAGATAAACCAAAAGCATTCTCATGCAACCGATCTTTCACTTCATCCCATAACGCAGCAGCGCGCAGAGAGCGTTCAACCGCATCATCAAGGTCTCGGCTGTTGCTAACGCCTTGTAGCCTCAAGCCATAAACCACATTCTCATAGATAGATTTAGGAAAAGGGTTTGGACGCTGGAATACCATACCCACACGGCGTCGTAAGGTCGCAACATCCACCTTAGGGTGATAGACGTTCTTGCCATGAAGCTTCACTTTCCCGGAAACCTTACAGCCTTCAACAAGATCGTTCATGCGATTAATGCAGCGCAGCAGAGTCGACTTACCACACCCAGAAGGGCCGATAAACGCCGTCACCTGCCCCTTCGGGATCTGCATCGAGATATCATCAAGTGCTTGGCTCTCTTTATAGTAAAGATTTAGCCCTTCGATCGAGATAGCAATTTGCTCATCCTTCAGATTGTGAACATCAAGTGGTGCTTGGTAACCCAAGGTTTCATTAATCGAGAACATCTAATCTTGTCCTAAGGTTCGGTATTTTTCACGCAAGTTATTACGGATATTGATGGCTGTTAAGTTCAACCCAACAATCACCGTAACCAATAAAAATGAAGTCGCATACACTAAAGGTCGTGCCGCTTCGATATTAGAGGTTTGAAAACCAACATCATAGATATGAAAGCCTAAATGCATGAACTTTCTATCTAAGTGTAAATACGGAAACTGACCATCGACTGGCAAGCTAGATGCCAATTTAACAACACCCACCAGCATAAGTGGTGCAACTTCCCCCGCGGCTCTCGCGATTGCCAAAATTAAACCAGTGATAATCGCTGGGCTTGCCATCGGTAAAACAATGCGCCAAAGCGTCTCAAATTGAGTCGCACCAAGCGCTAATGAACCGTGCCTCACTGCACTAGGAATACGCGTTAAGCCCTCTTCCGTGGTTACGATAACGACTGGAAGCGTCAAGACCGCTAAGGTTAGTGCTGACCAAAGTAGACCCGGCGTACCAAATGTCGGTGCTGGCAATCGCTCTGCATAGAACAACGTATCAATCGAGCCACCAATGGTATAGACGAAAAAGCCTAAACCAAAAACGCCATACACAATCGACGGTACACCCGCCAAGTTAATCACGGCGATACGAATTAAACGTGTTAGTGCGTTGTTTTTTGCGTATTCATGAAGATATATCGAAGCGACTACCCCAAGAGGCATCACGACGATCGACATGAGAATAACCAACAGTACTGTGCCAAAAATAGCAGGAAACACACCGCCTTCAGAGTTTGAGTCTCGTGGGTTCTCTGATAAGAACTTCCAAACTTGTTTGCCCCAGTGCCCAACCTTTTCTAGGTAAGACATATTATTTGGGTACCAATAATCCAGAATGTGACTTAGCGAAATCTCGACCTGCTCGCCTGTCATATCCTCAACGAGTAAGCTTTCGACATTAAGTTGCGTTCTAAGGTGCTCAAGCTTAACTTCGGCTTCACCTAACTGGCGGTTTAATTCCAGTTTAGTTTGAGTATAGGTTTTAAGGTATTCATCGCTCACTGACTCATTGAGTTCAAGCTTACGCTTTTCTAAGCGCAGGTTTTCCAATTGCCAGCTGATATTGCGAATTTCTTGGTTCACGACACGCGACGTTTCTTTACGTAGCGCATCAGCGAACGCCAAGCCTTGTTCGAGCTTTTGGTCTATGTTCGAATCAAAGGTGCCAGAAGCGGTTTTAAAACCCACCGGCTTACCAAAGAAATAACCACCTCGACTTCGTTCAATCACAACCCAATCAAGCGGGGTAGTGGGTTCACGTAAGTTAACATCCAGAATAGAAACAAAGTCCGCAGGGTACAGTTCTCTGTTAGCAACTTTGATGCTTAAGCGCTGTATCAGCCCAGTCGACAAATTTTGAGGAGACAAAAGGTCATGGACTTGTGGAACTTGCTCTATCGGGATGTATTTTCGTTCATATAACTGACCAACCAATACATCTTGTTTTGATACGGTTTCGTCAAGATCGACCACTAGCGATAAGTCTTTGGAGTCAACTTGCCATTGATACAAAGGTGCGGGCCAAAAATAGGTTAAGCCCTTCCAACCAATCAGCAGCATTAGGCCAAGAACAGAAAGCATACTGATGCTCACCGCCCCGCCCGTAAGCCAGATCCACGGAGAGCCCGATTTAACCCAAGATAATAATGACTTCAGTTTATTCATCATGATCGACCTTGCTCTTGGCGTGCTGAAATCAAGGAGCTGCAAAGATCAAGAGACACGCTAGTCAAGCCACTAAAAGCCATTGATACACATTGAGGCAAACCTTTAAAACTACAGCGCACGATATTTATCTCTCAGTCTTTGTCTAACCCACTCAGCAACTGAGTTCACCGCGAATGTAAAGATAAACAGCAAGAGTGCAGCCAAGAACAGCAAGCGGAAATGAGAACCACCCACTTCTGATTCTGGCAGCTCAACAGCAATCGTTGCCGATAAAGTTCTCATCCCTTCCAAAACATTCCAGTCAAGAATTGGGGTGTTACCTGTCGCCATCAAGACGATCATGGTTTCACCAACTGCTCGCCCTAGGCCCATCATAACCGCAGAAAAGATACCTGGACTCGCCGTCAATAGCACCACATAAATAAGCGTCTGCCACGCCGTCGCACCCAACGCTAATGACCCATCAGACAAATGTTTAGGTACAGAGAAAATAGCATCTTCAGCAATAGTGAAAATCGTTGGGATGACCGCAAAGCCCATAGCAAAACCAACCACTAGCGCATTGCGTTGGTCAAAGTCGATACCATAGCTAGCCAAGAAGGTACGAATATCACCACCAAATAACAAGGCTTCAATGTTGTTTCCACCAGCAAACACCGCAACCACAGTAATCACCAATACCGGAATCAATATCAGAGCATGCCAACCATTAGAGAAGCGACCCGTTACCCTCTTCGGTAAACAGAACCAAACAAGTCCAGTCAGCAGTGTGCTCAGTGGTAATAGCATCATTAATGAGAAGACAGCCGTTAAATGTGTTTCAACGATTGGAGCAAACCAAAGCCCAGCCAAAAATCCGATGATCACGGTTGGAAGAGCTTCCATCAGCTCTATCGAAGGCTTCACCACTCTTCGCATGCGTGGAGACATAAAATAAGCGGTGTAAATAGCTCCGAGCACAGCAACCGGCACGGCAAACATCATCGCAAACAGAGCGGCTTTGATAGTACCGAATGTGATAGGTACTAAACTGAATTTCTCTTCAAAGTCATCATTCGCCGATGTTGATTGCCAAACGTATTGCGGCTCAGGGTAACTTTCATACCAGACCTTTTGCCACAGTGATGAGAATGAGATTTGTGGGTATTCATTGTCGACTTTAGCCACACTGATTGTGCCATCAATCAAGGTCGCCAGATGCAGTTCATTAGCAGACATAGCGGCTAATTGTGGTGACTTATCAAATGCGCGCTCGAATAGCGACAGCTTTTCACTGGTCGTATAATGGCTTTGTAATGTGCCGTTCTTATAGAAGCTGTAAAAACCCTTCCTATAAGTATCGGGCAAAATAAATTGCACTTGTTCAGCCAGCTGGAAATCTCGAATATGGGTCAGACTACGCTTTTCATCTTTAAGTACATCGAACCACTGAGAAACCTGTCCGTCCTCATGCGTGACCAACAACGAGTATGCCCCAGACAGTAAATCGATGCTTTTTACGGAATGCTTCGCATCATTTAAGCTAAGGTCAATCACTTCACGAACATCAAAGCCGTTATCTGATAGTTTCAAAACAACCAAATCCGATTGTGCTCGGAGATATAAAGTTTGCCCATCAGGAGTAACGAGCAGTTGCTGCTGTAATCCCAATTTATCCGATAGCCATTGGCTCTTCTGAAAAACATACTGACCAGCAAGGTCACTCTGATACCACTTAACCAAGACTCGCTGGTCACTCAACTGAGCTGCCACCGTAATACCACGCCCATTTTTAGAGAACGCGAATTTGTCGATCGTCGCCCCATTAGAGGATTCATCATTTAAAAATGGCTCAGGGAGAGTGATTTGCTCGATTTTAGGTTCGGCTTCGCTGCCCTTTTTCAGTACAGGCGCACTATACTCAGGATAGAAAAAAGTAAGATTGCTTGCGCTGTCGGCAAAGGCAAACCAGCTTTCAGATGGGGTATTTCGAGAAAAGGCGATCGGGTTAGCTAAAACATTACGCTCAAAGTAAGAATGTGTATTTTGAGACTCTAAATCCCAAAACTGAACCAAACCGGATTTTTCGATAGTAAACGCATGCTGACCGTATTCATCTACGGATAAGGCGATAGGCTTTTCTACGGCAACGGTCTTCACGGCTTGGTTAGTCTCTAAACCAGTATCAGAAAATACCGGTAAAATGACCATCGCCAAGTAAACAAAGATCAATACTAGAGCGGCTAGAACACTGACTGCACCACATGTCACCGAAAAACGGACGAGACGATCTTTCAACCATCTTTTTTTGTCGCGCTCTTTCAATGAAAATTGGGCTGAAGCCATCTGTTTATCTACCTTTTTTTAGCTACTGACATAATATGTACGTTAGATGACAATTATATTACAAGTTACGTTAAACAACTGAAACTAATAACAAGTTTGTTGACCATATTTCTTAAAGTAAGATCCTAGATTTTGTGAATTTTGTCATTCTAAATTAAAGTAATCAGCTCTATAGCCAGCACTCAAGGATTCTCATCTCGATGGAAAAAGACTATGTCACAAAAGAACTTAGCTGGTTATCCTTCAACGAAAGAGTGCTCCAAGAAGCGGCAGATAAGTCAGTCCCCTTAATCGAAAGAGTTCGTTTTTTAGGTATTTACTCGAAAAACCTCGATGAGTTTTACAAAGTCCGATTTGCTGATGTGAAGCGAAAGATCTTACTTCAAGATCCACAGCTAACCTCCAACTCGCCGAAAAGCCTACTGACTAAAATGCAGAGCAAAGCAAGCAAGCTCGATGCTCAATTCCATGAACTGTATAACGACTTGCTATTGGAATTGGTACGCAATCGTATTTTTCTGGTCAACGAACAACAAATCAGCGAAGAACAAAGTGGCTGGATAAAAAAGTACTTTAAGAAAAAAGTGCTGCCACACTTAACTCCGATTCTCTTGAACGAAGATAGCCAGTTACTTAATATTCTCAAAGATGAACAAAGTTACTTAGCCATCGACATCGAGCGTGATGCATCATCTCAATATGTCTTACTCGAAATCCCATCAGAAGCACTCCCTCGATTTGTTAAGTTACCGGAAACTTCGGGTTCGCAGCGTACAACTTTGATCTTGTTAGATAATATAGTTCGATTTTGTTTGGATGACTTACTTAAAGGATTCTTTGAGTATGACTCATTGCGTTGTTTTGCGATAAAAATGACACGTGATGCCGATTATGATCTGCAAGAGGACAATGAAAATAACCTATTAGAATCGATGTCTTTAGGTTTAGAACAGCGCTTAACGGCACTGCCGATACGTCTGATCTATGAATCTGAAATGCCAACTGAAATGCTCAACTTCTTACAAGTCAGACTTAAACTGTCTGACTATGACAGTGTCATCGCAGGTGGTCGCTATCATAACTTCAAACATTTCTCTGAGTTCCCAAGCCTTAACCGACGTGATTTAGTTAATCGTCCTCTACCCGCGATTAAGTGCGCGCATTTCAGCCATTACCCAAACTATTTCGAAGCGATCAAAGCTCGCGACATCTTACTGCATTATCCTTATCACACCTTTAGTCACATCACTGAACTGGTTAGGCAGGCTTCCTTTGACCCGAAGGTAACCTCCATCAAAATAAACGTTTACCGTGTTGCGGAAGGCTCAAAACTCCTCAGCTCGATCATCGATGCGGCGCACAATGGCAAAAAGGTCACTGTGGTTGTCGAGCTGCAAGCACGCTTTGATGAGCAAGCCAACATTCAATGGACCAAGAAACTTCAAGAAGCGGGTGTAAAAGTCATCCATGGCATCCCAAGTTTGAAGATCCATTCCAAGTTGCTGCTCATCAAACGAAAAGAAGGCAAGCATACCGAGCATTATGCCCATATTGGCACTGGCAACTTCCATGAAGTTACAGCGCGCGTGTATACCGATTTTTCTCTGCTCACTGCGAATGAAGATTTGACTCAAGAGGTGAGACAAGTCTTTAAGTATATTGAAAACCCTTATCAAAAGTCCCAGTTCAAGCAACTGATTGTGTCACCAAAGAATACTAGAAAACGTCTGTACCAATTGATAGATAATGAAATACAAAACGCGATAGAAGGTAAACCTGCAAGCATCACTCTAAAACTCAACAACTTGGTCGATCGAGAGATCATTGAAAAGCTCTATCAGGCTAGCCAAGCCAATGTAAAAGTGAGAATGGTCATTCGCGGCATGTGCTCTCTTGTCCCTGGCATACCCAACATCAGTGATCATATTGAGATAGTCAGTGTGGTCGATCGTTTCCTCGAACATCCGAGAGTGATGATATTTGGTAACGCTGGAAAGCCGAAGGTCTATATATCTTCCGCTGACTGGATGACACGAAATTTTGATCACCGCATCGAAGTTGCAGCTCCAATTTTAGATCCAAAGATCAAGCAAACCATTATCGATATCACCGAGTTTCATTTCGATGACAGCAACAAAGCTCGAGTGCTAGACCAAGCGATGAGCAACTCTTACACACAACCACCAGCAAACCTACTTGATTACCCGACGTCACAACTCTCCACTTACCACTATATTAAACGTATGGAGAAACTTGCTCGCAAGAAGTACAAACAAGAGAAGAAATCATGCCGCTAATTGATAACAAACATTCTCGATGTATTGCCGCTATCGACTTGGGTTCGAACAGCTTTCACATGGTGGTTGCCCGAGTATTCGATCAACACCTGCAATTAGTCAGCAGACACAAACAGAAAGTGAGATTAGGTGATGGATTGGATGAACGTAACGTCCTATCTGAAAGCGCTATCGAGCGAGGCCTAGAATGCCTCAAGGTGTTCGCAGAACGACTGGCGGATTTTGAGCTTGATGATGTCAGAGTTGTTGCGACTCATACCCTAAGAAAAGCCAAAAACGCTAAAGACTTCTTAGAGCAAGCCAAGCCACTGTTTCCTTTTCCAATAGAGATCATTTCCGGTCAAGAAGAAGCTCGAATAATCTATAACGGAGCAGAACACACTCAAACCGCTTCTGAATCTAAGTTGGTTATTGATATCGGTGGAGGGAGTACGGAACTCGTCGCCGGACAAGGCTTTACTCCTCTAATTATGCGCAGTTTACCGATGGGATGCGTCAACTTCACTCAACGTTTCTTTGCTGACGAAGGGCTAACTTCGCGACACTTCTCAGATGCTTATACCGCAGCTACTCGTCTATTGATGCCATTGATTGAAGAATACACAAAAGCCCCTTGGGAAATCGCTTTTGGCTCATCTGGTAGCACGAAATCAATAAAAGAAGTACTCATTGGCTTAGGGTTCACCGATGGTCTCATTACGCCCCAACGCCTGTCCTATTTAAAGAATCACTTATGTGAGTTTTCATCATCCAACACCGTAAATCTTTCAGGCTTAAGTGATGAGAGAAAGCCTGTGTTTGCTGCAGGCGTCACCATTCTTTCAGCAGCAATGGATACGCTAGACATCAAGGAGTTACATTTTTCTGATGGTGCCCTGAGAGAAGGCGTTCTTTATGACATGGAGGATAGGTTTAAAGATATTGATATTCGAACAAGAACTGCCGAAACGCTCGTCTCTCGATACCATGTAGACGTAACTCATGGCGAGAAAGTGAAAGTGCTCGCTCTTTCATTGCTGAAACAAGTACAGCCTCAAGTGACAACTGCGGTCACTAATGAGCTGTATGATCTGCTTGGTTGGGCTGCAGTACTTCATGAGGTAGGACAAAGCATTGCATTCCAAGGCTATCACCGCCATTCGGCTTATCTGCTTAAGCATACGACAATGCCAGGCTTTAATACTGAGCAACAACGCCTTATATCAGCATTGGTTCGCTATCAAAGAAAAGCGCTCAAACTACAAGATTTGCCGGAACTTTCTCTGTTTACTCAGCAACAAGTCACCCTGCTGATTCGTATATTGAGACTCGCTATCTTACTCAACCGTCAGCGAAATCAAGCACTGGCCCCAGACGTGACTCTAACGATTGAACAACAGGATAACTGGGAATTGAAAGGAACTAACAGCGATTGGTTGGCCCAAAACCAACTGCTTGATTATGAGCTCAGAGAAGAGCAACAACGTTGGCAAAATGCAGGATGGTCGTTAAAGCTAAAATAACGAACAGTCAAAATTAAAACAGCCTGCGACGCGCAAGCTGTTCATACGTTTCTTATCTAAGTTTATCGCAGCCTGAATTAGAGCCCGACTTTTGCCAACTCTTGCTCTGCGAACTCAGACGGTATTGCTAAATAGCCATCTTTCTCTACAAGCTCTTGTCCCTGCTTTGAGAATACAAAAGTAAGGAACTCTCTCTCAACCGGAGAAAGTGGTTTATCCGGATGCTTATTCACATACACATAGAGAAAACGAGATAGAGGGTAATCACCACTCAAGATATTCTCACGCGTAGGCTCAACATAATTAGAGCCGAGCTCTGCAATAGGAATCAGCTTAACACCTGCTACGCGGTAGCCAATGCCCGAGTAGCCAATCCCACTGATGGATGAAGCGACCGACTGAACGACTGAAGCCGAACCAGGTTGCTCATTCACACGATTTTTAAAGTCACCGCCGCACAGTGCATTCTGTTTGAAGTATCCATAAGTCCCCGATACAGAATTGCGACCGAACAATTGGAATCGATGTTTCGCCCATGGCTGATCGATTCCGAGATCTTGCCAGTTATTGAGGGGCCTTGTTGCTCCGCAGCGTAATGTCTCAGAAAAAATGCCATCAATCTGACGAAAGTTAAGCCCCTCAATAGGGTTATCACGATGCACAAAAAGCCCAATCGCATCGATAGCAACTCGCAGTGCTGTTGGCTTATATCCATGCTCCCTTTCAAATGCTTCAATTTCTCGCAGGCGCATCGGACGACTCATTGGCCCTAGATGTGCAGTCCCTTCGGTTAAGGCTGGAGGAGCAGTAGAAGAACCCGATGCTTGGACTTGAGCGTTAACATTTGGGTAGTAGGACTTGAACTCTTCCACCCATAACGTCGTCATACCCGCTAAGGTATCCGAACCGACCGATAATAAGCTCCCAGAAATTCCCGGAACCTTAGAATAATCAGGAAGAGAATCGACACCCTGTTCGGCATGCACAGGGTTAACTAAAGCAAACGCTAATAATGAGCTGACTGGAAAATGCATCCTGCGTATCGAACAACTCATGATACGGTCAGTCGATTTGGTAAAGTAAAATGGAAACGACTGCCGACGCCCACTTCACTTTGAATTTCGAGATGTGAATCGTGGTGGCTAAGCGCATGCTTTACAATCGCTAATCCAAGACCACTACCACCGGTATCACGAGAGCGGGCTTTATCTACACGATAGAAGCGCTCTGTGAGTCGATGTAAGTGTTGAGGCTCAATACCATCACCAGTATCTGACACATCTAAGCACGCGCCTTGGCTGGTTTGATACCAACGCACTTTGACCGTTGCACCTGCGGGTGTGTATTTAACCGCGTTATAAACCAAATTCGATATCGCACTTCTCAATTGGTCTTCATCGGCAAGAACTCGTAGGCTCTTATCGATATCAAACTCAAGCTTATGTTCGCGCTCACCGCTAAGGCTCGCCGCTTCTTTCTCAAGAACCTCAAGCATCGCCGGAACGTTGACCACTTCATCCAACTCATGCATTGGCGCCGCTTCAATTTTCGAAAGCGTGAGTAGTTGATTAACCAAACTGTTCATTCGATTGAGCTGCTCAGTCATTACGCCATGCGCCTTGGTCCACATTGGGCCAACGATCATGTCTGGATCTTCGGTCATTTCAAGGTAACCTTGAAGGACGGTCATCGGCGTACGCAATTCATGAGAAACGTTAGCGAAGAAGTTACGGCGCATGCCTTCTAACTGCTTAAGCTGGGTCACATCACGTACCACCATCAGGTGTTCACCCTCGGTATACGGCACAATACGCAGCTCGAGCATACGCTCCACATTCAATGGAGAAGGCATCTCTAATGGCTCAGAGAAATCTTGCTTATTAAGGTACTTAATAAAATCTGGAGTACGAATCAAATTCGAGATCGGTTGACCTGAATCATCTGGCCAACGAAAGCCCAGCAAATACTGAGCTAGCTTGTTACACCAAACGATATTGCCTTCACCGCGAAATACCACAACGGCATCGGGAAGCGATTCTGCACCGTTACGGAAACGGCGGATAAGGTTAGTCAGTTCTTTGCGTTTGCGACGCTGTCTCTGCTGCATACGATAAATACCGTTAAACAGAGATTCCCAGTTCCCAGAGCCTGAAGGTGGAGTTAGACGCTTCTCATCCCACAGCCATGCGGACAAACGCATTTGGTTGTGTAGATGCCAGCCGAGCTGCAATACCGTAGCAGCCAGCAGCAACCAAGGTAGGTAACCGAATATCCATCCGACTAAAACCCATGGTGCGTAAAAAAAAGCCAGCTCCCAAGCCAGCTTTTTCCAGGTTAACTTTTCAACCATTCAGGACTCCGTAAACTGGGCAGCGAAGCCACATTAAGCCTTTGTAGAAAAACGGTAGCCAGCGCCACGAACCGTTTGGATTAGCTTATCGTGACCTGCAGACTCAAGCGCTTTACGCAGGCGTCGAATATGTACATCAACCGTTCGGTCTTCAACGTAAACATTGGTACCCCAAACGTTGTTAAGCAGCTGCTCTCGGCTGTACACACGCTCTTGGTGAGTCATAAAGAAATGCAGCATTTTGAACTCTGTTGGTCCCATATCAACTGGACCTTCGCTTGCGGTAACACGATGAGATACTGGGTCTAGCTTAAGACCTTGTACATCAATCACATCTTCTAGTGCAGTAGGCGTTACACGGCGGATAACCGCTTTCAGGCGAGCAACGAGCTCTTTGGGTGAAAATGGCTTGGTGATGTAATCATCAGCACCCACTTCTAAACCACGCACCTTATCTTCTTCTTCTCCACGAGCCGTTAGCATCACCACTGGGATGTTGCGAGTTAACTCTTCACGCTTCATGTGCTTGATAAAGTTTATCCCGCTACCACCAGGTAGCATCCAATCTAGTAATACTAGATCTGGGAAAGGTTCACATAGCTTGTTTACCGCTGTATCGTAATCTTCAGCCTCTACTGCTTGGTAGCCTTTTTGTTCAAGCACGAAGCACAGCATCTCACGAATAGGTGCTTCATCTTCAACGACCAGAATCCTTCTCGACATAATTGAATAGCCTTTGTATTTAATCAACGCATTGCATTATCTGAGTTAATTATGACACTTTTGTGACCTTTGAAAACAAATTTTCATATAACTGTCTCAAACATTTCACTTTATAACTTTTGATACAGAGCTAGGGACAAATCGAATTAGATCTCATATCATGAAGCACTTCTAAAAAGGTATGAGAAAAATTTATGTGGTTTAAAAATTGCCTAGTCTATCGCTTCAACCGTGATATTGATTTCAACGCAGATCAGCTAGAGAAACAACTTGAAGAATTCCGCTTTACTCCTTGTGGTAGCCAAGACAAACAGAAGTTTGGTTGGGTACACGCAATGGGTAGACATGGCGATATGATGACGCACGTATCAGAAAACCGCATTCTTATCTGTGCAAAGAAAGAAGAGAAAATGCTACCCGCTTCTGTGATCAAAGAATCATTGAACGCAAAAGTAGAAACGCTTGAGGCAGAGTCTGGTACCCCTCTGAAAAAGAAAGAGAAAGACAGCCTAAAAGAAGACATCATCATTGATCTACTTCCTCGAGCATTCAGCCGCAGTAACTTCACTTACGCGCTGATCATGCCAAAAGAAGGTTTCATTGTGGTTGATGCGAGCAGCTACAAAAAAGCAGAAGATGTATTAGCATTGCTACGTAAGACAATGGGTAGCCTGCCAGTAGTGCCAGCTATCCCAGAGCAAGCGATCGAAACGACTCTTACAGAATGGGTGAAATCAGGTGATACGCCACAAGGCATCACTATGCTTGATGAAGCAGAACTAAAATCTATTCAAGAAGACGGCGGTATTGTTCGAGTTAAGAAACAAGAACTAGAAGCTGATGAGATTAAAAACCACATCGAAGCCAATAAGATGGTGACGAAACTTCTTATCAACTGGCAAGACCGTATTGAATTCATTCTTGCAGAAGATGGCAGCATCAAACGCCTAAAATTCAGTGATGAGCTCAAAGACGAAAACGACGATATTCCTCGTGAAGATCAAGCTGCGCGTTTTGATGCGGACTTCTCTCTACTTTGTGGTGAGTTCAGTGTTTTCCTTCCAAACCTATTTGAATCATTAGGCGGGTTAACTCAACCTAACGCTTAATCAGTCAAACTATAGGCTCAGGTGCTAACGGTATCTGAGCTTATTTCTCACTAAGTTCTCACTTATATCTGCCTCTAGACCCTCTTGTTAATGTCATTGCTATCTTTAGGGCTATCAACCAAACTCATTTTAGCGTAAAATTTGCGCCCCTTTGATATCACTTGGTGGTATCAACCTGACTTGAGATCAGATTAGAGAACGAAGCAATGACTACACAAAAACCATTTGTACCTGAACTATTATCACCGGCAGGAAGCCTCAAAAACATGCGTTACGCATTCGCCTACGGCGCAGATGCAGTATACGCAGGCCAGCCACGTTACAGCCTTCGTGTTCGTAACAACGAGTTCAATCACGAAAACCTACAAATCGGTATCGATGAAGCTCATGCTCAAGGCAAAAAGTTATATGTTGTATGTAACATTCAGCCGCACAACTCTAAATTAAAAACATTCATTCGCGACCTCAAACCAGTTGTAGACATGGGCCCTGACGCGCTTATCATGTCAGATCCTGGTCTTATCATGATGGTTCGTGAAGCATTCCCTGAAATGCCAATCCATCTTTCTGTTCAAGCAAACGCAGTAAACTGGGCGACCGTTAAGTTCTGGTCAACTCAAGGCGTTGAGCGTGTGATCTTATCTCGTGAGCTATCGCTTGAAGAGATCGAAGAGATTCGCGAACACTGCCCAGAAACAGAGCTAGAGATCTTTGTTCACGGAGCTCTTTGCATGGCTTACTCAGGCCGTTGTCTGCTTTCTGGTTACATGAACAAGCGCGATCCAAACCAAGGTACTTGCACCAACGCTTGCCGCTGGGAATACAAAACAGAAGCAGCGAAAGAAGACGAAAACGGTCAGATCGTTGAAGCAAACCCTACTGGTGTTGCTATTCAAGAAGTAGAAACGCAAGACATTGAAGTTCAAGATGAGCGTCCAGACAACACACTAGGCCTTGGTAAACCAACAGACGAAGTGGTTCTGCTTTCTGAATCACACAAGCCAGAAGAGAAAATGGCAGCGTTTGAAGATGAGCATGGTACTTACATCATGAACTCAAAAGACCTTCGTGCAATCCAACACGTTGAGCGCCTAACGAAGATGGGTGTTCACTCTCTGAAGATTGAAGGTCGTACTAAGTCTTTCTACTACTGTGCACGTACTGCTCAGGTTTACCGTAAAGCTATTGACGATGCAGTGGCAGGCAAACCATTCGATGAAAGCCTAATGGGTACACTAGAGAGCCTAGCTCACCGTGGTTACACTGAAGGCTTCTTACGTCGCCATACACACGATACATACCAAAACTACGAGTACGGTTACTCTATCTCTGACACTCAACAGTTTGTTGGTGAGTTCACAGGTAAGCGCCGTGGTGACCTAGCGGAAGTAGAAGTGAAGAACAAGTTCCTAGTAGGCGACAGCTTAGAAATGATGACACCGAAAGGTAACGTTGTTTTCAAACTAGAAGTTATGGAAAACCGCAAATCTGAAGCGGTCGACGATGCGAAAGGTAACGGTCACTTTGTATTTATTCCTGTACCAGCAGATCTAGATCTAGAGTACGGCTTGCTGATGCGTAACTTGAGCGAAGGCCAAGATACACGTAACGCATCAGGCAAATAATTTTTACTTAAGCGACTTACTTGAGAAGAAAATAATGGCTCTGTTAATTACTGACAAGTGCATAAACTGCGATATGTGTGATCCTGAATGCCCAAATGGTGCAATCACTATGGGCGACAGCATCTTCGAGATCGATCCTGATTTATGTACAGAGTGTAAAGGTCACTATGAAAAGCCAACATGCCAGTCAGTGTGTCCGATTACAAAATGCATCATCACTGACCCAAACCATATTGAAACTGATGAAGAGCTACTTGAGAAGTTTGTTATCATTCAAGGCTTGACCTAAAAGAAGAAAGGTTCAACTTAACCATAAGTTGAACCTTTTTTTTCATCCTGATTTTCCGATTGGATAAATATTGCAGAAGAGCTCTTTTTCAAATTGATATTCGAGTCGTTCTCGCCAGTTTATTGATTGAGCTATAGGAACAAGATAAAAGTTTTCCCTGCTGGTATCGGTCACAAATGCCATTCCATACTGCATCAATTCATAGTGAACATCATTTACGAAACTAGGGTCTAAACGTTGTCTGCCTGTTAGCTGATTGATGTCATCTCTTGAAATTGAAATACCCGAGCTTTCAGCGTTGAACCTATGTCTTAACCATTCTGAAAATTCCTTCGCACAAATCATAGTCATAGTCTTATCCTTGAATTATCTATCGACGGGTATCAGACTCTGATTTCGCATACTGCATATAAGCCGCATCTTTCACCCCAAAACACTCAATCCCTGACCAAACCTTGTCAAATTCGCCATCGCCCTTGCTGATACCGTTATTGCTTTTATTAATATCAAACGATGTTCTTAATCTCGTGTTTATAAACTCTAGACAAAAGTGTGATATTTCTCCAGTTTTAGAGTCTAAAAAACCAGTGGCAGTACCACTGTAAAAAGCCTCGATGAACAGGATTACTTATTCGATATCAAGGCCAAACACTGACTTGGCATCACTTTAACTTTTTTCTTTTTCTTAGTTTTCGCTACTTTTTTAGGAGGTGGAACTGGAACAGTCTTTGGAGCCCAACTTGCAAGTTCATCTCCACAACCGTCACCTTTAGGAGGGCTCGCTTGAGCTATGCAGTTTGAACTGCCTTCAGGACACTTTAAACGAACGTGGAAGTGGGAGTGGTGTCCCCACCAAGGTCTTATTTTGCCTAACCAAGCTCTATCATTAGCGTCAGAGTTTTCTTGTTCACAAAGGGTTTGCTTGATCACTGGATGAACAAAAATACGCACCACTTTTTCATCTTTCGCCGCATAACGAATAACTTGAAAATGATCATCGGTCCAATTCGATTCACGCAATTTGTAGTTGGTAAGATCCACAACGCTCACAGGTTTAGGCACAGCTAATTCGTTCTCTGACAACCTCTTACTGGTTAACCTTAGCCATATATCAATATCTAACCCTGTTTGATGACTTGAATGACCTGAAGAAAAGCGCCCTCCTCTGGGAAGAGAAATATCACCGATCAATAAATTAGTATTGAGCTTCTCGCTGGTCGTGACTCCTAACCTCTCAATAAACTTTATAGCTTCTGTATGGCCATAGTAGCGCTCTCTTTGAGGCCGAATGATCTGATAGCCAACACCATTAATCGGTAAAGCCTGTGCACCGTCCAAGCAGCCGTTAGCGTAACTGCCGATCGATGAGGTCGAGTTTGTCGTCGGGCTTTTCTCTTTCTCCCAAGGGGTTGCTAAAGAAGAAAATGAGTAAAACAGGACAACTAAAACAAAAGATAACCTCATAACCGTTCCATGTAAGTGATGCATATTATTTATACTAGTCGGCATTTGAGAACAGTTTACGATTATTGGCAACTTTTTGGGAGCAGAGAGAAATTTGAGATAGAAGAAGCTGAAAAGGGGTTATGAAGTATTTCAACTTAAGAAAGCAAAAAGGCTCTAGTCTTTCGACTAGAGCCTTAAATATAGCAGGGATGGGCCGACACTCCGGAGATTCGACCGGGCTGGCGCTCCAGCTCCCAACATTGCTTTGCAGAAGCAACAGACGTAAAAAAGCCCCAGCATTTCTGCTGAGGCTTCGTATATGGCAGGGGTGGAGAGATTCGAACTCCCAACACGCGGATTTGGAATCCGCTGCTCTGCCAATTGGAGCTACACCCCTATTTTCAGTTTTAAAGAGCTGAAACTCTGAATAAGTGGCGGAGTGGA